>DATELP010000216.1:0-57629 GCA_035276425.1 Pyrinomonadaceae bacterium | reverse complement strand
TCCTGCGTTCGATACAGGTAGTCGCCCGTCACTCTCCTGGCGCCACCGGCTCCGTTCACCGGAATCACTTCGTAGTGCGAAGATGGGCCAATGCCATACTGCGCACCTTTAAACTCGGACAGCGGATTGTTGCCAATCGCTTTCGAGTTGTTGGTGAAAGGTTCGTCCTGCCAGAAATGACCGTGCAGGTTGAACACGTTATTGCGCATGTGCCCGTTCGAGTTGAGCAGCCGGAACCTGACTTCCTGACCAGCGCGCGCCGTGAACACCGGCGTTTGCGGGTCGCCACCAACCAGCGCATTCGTGAGCACGTTGGTGAAGTCGAAGTTACGCGTGTTTTCGAAAGGAGTTTCCGGTGCGTATCCCATGCGTTTCCAGAGTGGTTCAGTGCGGTAGTTGAGCGCTTTCTGAGCTGAGTCTTCAGCGTCTTCCGCACCGTCCGGACCACCGAGATTCGGCACCGGGCTGCCGTCTTCATACCGCATGTTGATATCGGTCTGGAACTGAAGGACGAACTCGCGGAACGACGTGCCGTCAGCTTTGGTCACTGTGGCTTGCGCACGCGAAGTTGCGTCTTCAATCCAGCTCGATCCTTGCGGTTCGACAATCAGCGAGCCGATCGCGCCCTTGTTGCTGTGCTTGATCGGATCGGATGAGATCAGGTTCGTGGCGCCGAACTCAATCGGCGTCGCGATACGCTGGAAGCCGTTGATAACAACGTCGCCGGCGTACCACGTGTACCTTGCAACTCCGCCTGGTCCAATCGTCTGGTTCGGATTGAAGCCGACGTTCTTTCCATCGCTGTTCGCTACGTTGTAAGCGAGCAGTTGCGGGTGCAGGCCCACGTGTCTCGAGGGTTTAACCTGATTAGCGTTGAAGTGGTGGATGATGTTCGGCATGGTATTGAAGCCGTCCAAATCCGCCATGATCTTCGGCAGCTTGTTATACAGAGTGAAGTTGATACATTCGCCAGCCCGCGCACGGACCACGAGTGGCTCGATCGGAACACCCGGTTTGACCTTGCCAAACGCGTCAATGTCGGCGGTGCGGAAATACATGATCGCCGTCGGATCATTGAGCGCGCCGCCGTTACCCGCGCGGCTGTTGTAGATCAGCTTGCCGCCGGGAAGTGCCGAAGCATTAACCGCCGTCACGCTGATGTTTCGTCTCGGCGCAGTCACAGGACAGATGCCGGTTGCGGTCAACGTACCCGTACTGAAGTCAGTTGGGTTTGACATAACAACCGTCTTCGACTCGTCTCCAGCAAACTTTTCAGCGCCAGCCCGTTCCGGATCCGCAGCCATGTCAGGCGACATGAACCTCGTATCCGTCGTCGGTTTGGTGTCTGCTGTGACCGAACTATCAGTCGTGTCCTTGTAGTCCGTAACGCCGGTCGGACGTTCGGGATCGACCGCAAATGAACTCTCGTTCTGCGCCAACGGTGCAGCGCCTTCCGGATTGGACGGCAGTGCCAGAAGGTCTTTTCTAAACCCGGCGCGGCCGTTGTAGATCCTGAGTATTCCCCACATCCCGTTCCACTGACCGTCGACCGCGGCGCTGTTCTGGTAGAGGTAATCAATGAACGGGCGGCTGCCCATAACCGATTCCTTACCGGTAAGCATTTCGAAGTGTTCCGAGATGCCGGCCATTTGCGAATTGCGATAGCCGGAGTTGTTGACCGCCAACGGATCGGTCGGCGTGCCCGGTTGGTGCAGCCACTTGTGACCGTTGATTGTCAGGTTGTGTGTTTCTTCATGTGCTCCGACGAGGATGCGAATCTGAACCCTGTCGTTCTCGTAAGCTCGTAGCAGCGGTGTGAATGGATCACCCGGCTGAACGCCATTCGTCAAAGCCGGATAGAACGTTGGCTGAACGTTGAAATTCGGATCTGCACGAAGGATGTTTGACTTGTAAACCTTCGACAAATCGCCGGCTGCGCCAGCCGCTTGTGTGTTGGTCGATGGATTCCGAACGCGTAACGGCACCGGCTCGTTGCGGTAGTTGACGCTACCCGTTCCGGGATCTGCCGCGGAGACTGCTTCCGGACATGGAGCCGGAACGCCACCGGGACAAACCAAACCATTCTCCACGATGAACGGTAGTCCGACCTCGTCGACGATTGGCGGATTGATAACGCGTTGCGGATCGGCAATCGGATTACCTTTTGCGTCAACGCCTGCTCCCGCTTGATAAGCGAGCTGGTAGTCGGCGAACTCAAACAGAAACTCACGGTGACTGTTCGCCGGATCCTTCTCCATGATGATCATTGCCTGCCAGCTTGTTGGTCCACCGTCGCTGGTGCGACTTCCCATGACGGCGCCCGTCTCCGGATTCTTCCAGACTGAGCCTGCCGGCTCGAGGACGAGACCGGCATAGAGACCGGTTTGCTGGTGCGTTGATGGTCCAAAGTGATCGTGCGTGAATACGGTGCGCAAAGTGCGATCGACACCGTTGTTGTTGAGCGTGTTGTCGGCGTACCAACGTTGCACGGTGGTTTGTGCGCCGAGAGTGCCGAAGAACGGATGCGCTTTAGCAACCGGACAAACGAACTGGCCGTCGCGTGGGTCGCCAGAATCAGTGCCAATGCACGAATTCTGTTTGCGAATCGCGTGAATGCGCTCGATGACTTCATCCGGGCTGAAGGTACCGTCTTCGTAGTTGAAACCATTTCCCGCTCCGTCTGACGCGGTAACGTCAAACTTCACGAGGTGAATGTGCTGACCGATGATGTCGGTCGGTGTGCGTACCTGAAAGTCGTCCTGCTCGTAAACTCCAGGAACCAGGTTCGTGTGGTAGAAGGTGATGCAGTCGTTTGTGTTCGCGCGGAAGAACAACGGCTCCGGTGGTTTAGTGCCCGCCTGTGTCGGAGCGACGTCGTCCCACAGCGAAAGAATGCGCGACTGCGGGAAGTGCCAACCCGCCTTGTTAAGTTTTAGATCCATCTGAAACGCAGCCGCTTTGTACGTGCGCGGAACGCCGACCGCGTTTCCGTTGTCGTCCATGCAGGGATCGGCAAACGGAGCGCCGGGTTTACGTGGCAAACCGTTGGTCACGAAGTTGGCTGGTGTTCCATCTGGTTTGAAGCTCGCGTGTAAACGCTGCTCGTGATATTGCATGGCCGCGATTTCAGAAGCTGAACCAGTCTCCGGGATGCTTTGCGCGATCGCGGTGATCAGTTCCTTGCTGAAGTCGAGACGGTTTTCAACGGACACCGCAGTTCCGCCGGTGATGATGTGTCGCGGCAAGCCGCCATCATCGACGGTGTCGAGCGGTGGTTTTGGTGGACGATGTCCGGCAACTGCCGGACTGAAGAATGGATAACCCGGTACAGCCGCGGTTGGCATCGGCGCCATCGCCAATGTCGGTAAGGGAACGATCGCGGGTGTCGGTGTGCCCATGGTGATTTCACCGTCAGGCAGCGCACGCGCACCTTTCACTGGAACACCTCTGGCATCCAGAACCGTTCCCGGTTCGAAAACATCGTGCGAACGCCACAGTTCCCACATGCCTTCCGCGAAGTGTGGATAGAAGTGGCAGTGGAAGATCGAATCACCAACGGTCTGGTTTCGATTGCCAGTGCCGCCGTGTGAAATTTCCGTGGTGAACGCGTAACCCGGTCCGAGCGCCTGACTATCGAGATAAGTCGAGTTGTCGTCGTCCGGTGTCTGCAACCACTGATGCGCGTGCAAGTGGTGGATGTGATGTTCTTTCGGTCCCGCGTGAACGACACGCATCTTCACGGGATCGCCGATATAGCTGTGATGCACGTTTGAAGGATCGTCCGGATACAAGACTTTGGTCGCCTTGGGTCCTTTGATCAGATTGCCCGATCCGTCGGTCGTGTTGGCCGGAGTGTCCACGATTTGCGCGGGATCGCCGATGGCCCACGACGACAGGAAGAACTCTTCAAACTTGCACTCGGTGCAATTGAACATCGGTCCGACGCCAAGCCGGTTTGCCAGGATCTCGGCGCCAACGCCGGCCATGCCGTAGTTGATCGCAAACTTGTCCTGCACGCTGTGCAGCGTGTGGCTCAGAATCGGATCTTCAAACTGCGGAAACGCCTGTTCGCTCCGAACTTCATCGTGATAGACCACGGTGAACTCGCGGAACGGTTTATCGCGATCCGGATTGGTTGCGTTGGGACGATATGTACCATTCGGGAAACGTCCTTTGTTCGGGCCGGTGATGATGGCGTTCAAGTCGGTGTTAACGATCGTATCGACATTGAGCATCTTCAAAATCGGTTGTCCCGCACGTGGATGGCCCACCGGGTACACGGCGTCGTAATTGATGATCGGTTGACCGCCGGTCGTGGTTCCGGTTTTCGCCAGATCCAGGTCCGCTGCGGTTACTTGCGAGCGATACCATTCAGCTCCCGCGGGTTCGACGTTCACACTGCCGAAGAGTCCTTCAGCGAGTGTGCCGCCGTCGCCTTCACCACTCGTCGTGGCGCCGGTGCTGTACATCAAATTGTTTCCTTCACGCGTGGCGGTGAAGGTGTAAACCGCCGAACCGCCGGGCCCGACCAGACTGGGCGCGTTGTTACCGACGTTCGATCCGTCAGAGCCAATGCCTCCGGCGAGTTCCATTCCGATGACGTGAATACCGGCGGAACGTGTTGCCGGTTGATCGCTCAGCGGTGATGGGGAAAGAAGGTTTTGAAAAGTGATGCGCAGACAATCGCCGCTATTCATGCGAAGCACGATCGGGCGCGGCCGCTTGTCTTTGCGTAGACGAACGTTACCCGCGACGAGTCCTTTAGCGGAATCGATCGCGACGATGTCCTGTTTGAGCGCGTAAATCATTCCGTTCGGATTAACTGTTCCGAGACGGTTGAACATGAGGATTTGGTCCAATGCGACCACGTTCGCTTTGATTGTTCGCGAACAAACAGGTATCGGTGTCGCCGCTGGTACAGCAGCGACTGCTGCTTCACCGTCGACGGCTGCTTCGTTCGTAGTTGTTGCGTTCTGGGCGTACGTACTGGTTGTCAGTGCAAGCAGCACTAGACATGGGAGGAGGAAGATTCGAAGGGAGGACTTCCTCCAGGGGTAGATAGGGTCTGTGATCTTCATCAAGTTTCCTCCAGATGAGTTTGGCGATGCGCCCTTGTGCAACGATGGGGCCAAAGTCATAAAAAGGCACAAGAAGCACAAAACAAATGAGACAAAGCTGTGTTTGCAGCTAAGCCGGTTCCTGTTTGTGCTGCTTGTGCCTTTGGTGGCCTATGTTTCAGCGTGAGACAGCTATGTCTTCGTTGTCTCAGGCTGAATCAGGGATTGGACCATGAAGGTGAGTGTCGATCAGGTTGAGGATTTCCGAGGGATGAAACGGTTTCGCAAGCGCGCCGATCGCGCCGAGTTTCTTCGCTTCATCACAAACTTGCTGAGTGCCGTGCGCAGTGATCAGAAGTATTTGCAACTGCGGTTGCACATTAAGTAGATCGGTGATGACTTGAAAGCCGGAGCTGTCTGTCAGAAACAGATCGACGACACCAAAACCAAAGCGCCGTTTACGCGCCTGGTCAAGACCATCACGACCGTTAGTGACAAGCACGACTTCGTAGCCCTGCGACTCAAGCACCAGCCTGAGTGCGTCGCCTACTGAAGGCTCATCATCAACTATGAGGATACGTAAGTTATCGTTGATTGCGGTGTCGGACACAATCTCGCCATTTCTTCAGGATTTTGCCGCGAGGGGCGGATCAGGACGTTCAACCTTGATACCGAGTTTTTTGAGCTTGCGATAAAACGTCGGCCGTGGAAAACGAAGGATCTGCGCACTCTTCTTCACGTTACCCGCGGTGCGTTCGAGAGTTTGCATGATCGCTTCGCGCTCGATCTCTTCCATAGCGAGTAGCGGAGGAATAATGAAGCTCGAGCTCGTTGCGCGTGTTTGAAACTCCTCAGGCAAACAATTCGGTTGCAATTCAGGGCCCGGACAAAACAACACTGCTCTTTCGATAACACTTTCGAGTTGGCGAATGTTGCCGGGCCAGTCGTAACGGACCAGACGCATAACCGTTTCCGGTGCGAGGTCGTAAATTCTTTTGCCGTACTGCTCGTTGAATCGTTTTAGAAAACGTCCGGCGATTAACGGTACGTCGTCGAGACGTTCGCGCAGCGGCGGAACCCTGAGCTTGATCGTGCTGATGCGGAAGTAGAGATCCTTGCGCAACAGTCCTTCGTCTAAAAGCGCTTGAGTGTTTCGGTTTGTCGCCGACACCAAACGGAAGTTGACGGTGATCTCACGCTCGTCGCCGAGGCGGCGCAACTTTCGTTCCTGTAACACACGCAGCAGTTTCGTTTGCAGGTGCGTGGGCATTTCCGCGATCTCGTCCAGCAGCAGCGTGCCCTGGTTCGCGGCTTCGATGAGTCCGCGTTTATCGCGATCGGCGCCCGTGAAAGCTCCTTTTTTGTAACCGAACAATTCCGATTCGATGAGTTCGTGTGGAATCGCGGCGCAGTTGATGCGGATGAACGGTCCATCGGCACGTTGGCTCTGCGTGTGAAACGCCGTCGCGATCAACTCTTTGCCGGTTCCGCTCTCGCCTTCGATCAAAACGGACGCGTCGGAAGGCGCAGCAGTGCGAATCGTTTCGAAGATCTGGCACATCTTCATGTCGCGGCCGATCATGCCAAACGTTTCACTGTCGCCGGCGAGTGTCCGTTTTAGTGATTCGTTCTCGTGTCTCAGCGCCGCCAACTGCAAAGCGCGATCGACGAGTGCGAAGAGACGATCGGGTGTGTAAGGCTTCTCGAGATAATAATAAGCGCCCGCTTTGATCGCTTCGATGGTCACGTCGATCGAGCCGTAAGCAGTCATCAGAATCACTTCCACTTCCGGAGTGGTTCGTTTGATGTGCATCGTCAGATCGATACCGGTCGCATCAGACAAACGCAGATCGGTGATAACGAGATCTACTGTCGTTTGTTTGAGGATGCCGGTTGCATCGGTAACGCTGTGAGCGGTCAAGACTTCGTAACCGGCTTCACTGAGGATCAGTTCAAGCGATCCGGTCACGCTTGGCTCGTCGTCGACGACCAGGATTTTCTTGCGGGGCTGTGCGATCACTGTGAGTTCCTTCCGTTGGTAAGCAGTTCGATTCTGACTTGAGTTCCCTTTCCGGGTTGGCTTTCGACGGTGATGTGACCGCCGTGTTGGTGAATGATCTTCTGTGCGTAAGGCATGCCGAGACCGAGGCCACGGCTCTTCGTCGTCTTGAAGGGTTCAAAGATCTCTTTGACTTGCACGGGCGTCATACCGGCGCCAGTGTCTTTGATCGTCATAAATAGTTTGTCGCCCGAGGTGCCGGTGGAAATCGTCAGCACTCCACCTTGCGACATTGCTTGAACCGCGTTCAGTACGAGGTTGAGTGTCGCCGCGCGAATTGAGGGCTCGTCGAGCATTCCGGCGACAGGCGAACGATCGAGTTCGAGTTTTGTCTCAATGTTATGGGCGGCGATCTCGGTGCTCAGGAGTTGGATTACGTCTTGCGCAACTCCGTTTAGATCCAAACGTTTAGGCGCGAGCGTGACAGGCCGCGCGAAGTTTAGAATCTGTTCGGTAGTGGCCGTGAGATTGTTGATGGTAACGATGATCTTATCGACGAGCTGCGCCTCACCGTTCTGCGCTTTGCCGTCGAGTTTTGATTTGAGATGTTCTGAATAAAGTAGTAGACCCGCGAGCGGGTTTCTGACCTCGTGAGCGACTTGCGCCGCAACCCGGCCGAGTGTCGCAACCTTTTCACTGTGCGCGAGTTGTTCGTTGGCGACGATCAGCCGTTCCTGTTTTCGACTGACGACTGCGAGCAACAGGGTGACGATGATCAAATCAACCGACATCGAGATGAAAACGTGTTCGACTCTTTGCTCGAGCTTGTAACGGTATTCGGCGTTTTCCGGACCCGGATAGTGTCGCTCGACCCAGGCGAAGTAGGGAGGCCGGAGCATCTGTTCCCAGCCGAAGATGATGATCGCGGTCAAGAGTATGGTCAGCGTCGTAAAGACGATGATCAAACGTGGGTTTAAGCCCCTCTTGAGCGAGAGTATTCCCGAGCGAGGAAACACTTTAGAAAAGACATTCATAAGACAGTCCCCGGTACAGAGGCGTTCCCAGTCAGCCCCCTGAGAAGGGATTCGTTGCCTGTTTTTTTGGGTTCAGACGAGGTTAACTACAACACCCAAAAAACCTAATTGAAGTCTGCAAGGCGCTCTGCAAATGATTTGCAGTGTCTCATTTTGAGCAAATGGTCGTTTGCTACGGGAGTTGTTTCGTGCTTGGTGTGGAGTTTCCGTGAGCCAGAGACGGCCACCGGAGAAGACACTTCGCATCGCGGCTACCACACAACTCTTGCAGGTGTTGTATGACAGCAAGCCAACGACAACCTTATCGCGCCGGGGGATAATAGCACCAATGCAAGAATATTGAAACGACGCGGTTCGCCTGCGCGCATATAATTTTGAGTTTGCCTGCCTGTCAGTCAGAGGATGACAAACTCAAAACTCGCCCCCGCCGCACGGGAGAATTGCGGCGGTAGATCAGCGTCTCTAGTTGAGACATTAGTCTGAGGCTTGGGAATCTTCTGAGCCTGCTTTGGACGGCGGATAAGCGGCTCTACCGTTGGAAACCGGCTTCGCCGCCGGATGTGAGGCGAGGCTTTGCCTCGCCGTAAGTTTATTTAAAGAAGCCGGGGCTATGCCCCTGTTTCGGCCTTTGGCCTACAAATCATTAGGGCAGAGCCCAAACCGGGGGCACAGCCCATTGCCTTTCATATAAGGGACGGCGAGGCAGAGCCTCGCCTCACATCCGGCGGCGAAGCCGGTTGAAAGAGCGCGTCGCTATAAGGAGCAGAGCCGCTAAGGAGCAGAGCCGCTGCAAGGAATAGTCCATCGCGCTCTGCACTAAGGCGCGGGGGTGCAGCCGGGTCGCGCCGTTCCGGCGGTGTCCTGGTTACCGGCGGCGATCTGTTTCACGGTGTTGGCCTCGGTGCCGACACGGAGTTCCACGTTCCCCTTCTTCACCGAGACGAAGGTGTTGCCGCAACTCGTGTCCACAATGAACTCGTTACGTTGCCGAGCCGTAGCGATGACGTGTCCGTCGTTCGTTGTCGTTGAGGCGTTGACGTTGGACGATGACGAGACGCGGACGCGGCCGGCATCCAGCATCGAGACTGAAACACTGTCATCTGTAAAGCTCAACTTCATCGTCGTCTGCGGCAACACTTCCACACGTCCGAGCTTGCCGAGACTCACGACCGCGTTGGAGTTCTTTCCGGTAGTGACCGCACTGTCTGAAGAAATCGTTGCGCCCGCGACCGCCCTGGCGCCATTCACAGTCACCTCGCCGGTGAGTTGCAGAAGTTTTCCTGTCACGGTCTTTGCCGCTTGTGGTGAGTTGCCCACCACGACAAGTGCGCTAACTAACAATAGGACCATGACCGGCAAAGTTGTCAATGTTAAGCGATTCATAATTCCTCCGGTGTTCGCGTGTTGAGTGAGCCACTCGCAGTCTACACGAACCCGTGGTCCTACAGACGTCTAAAATCCCTTGTCTTAAATTCGTCAAACGAGCGTCATCAAATCCCAACGAACATAGGTTTTCTTAACAACAGTGACTCGCGAAGATCATGATAGTCTTCGGCATCCCTTGTACGTTCCCGAGATCATTGGGGCCCCTGGCAGCATTGAACTGAAGACACCTCAGGAGGAGGAACAGGACCATGACTACTCGACGCCTTTCCCGCTTGGTAAATCTATTGGCGATTCTTGCTGTCTTTGTCGTTTTTGTGTTGGTTGGTTCAACTACTTCGGCCCAACGCGGCGACAAGACGCCGCCCACAAAACCGACGAACCTGAGGGTGACCTCGATCACGGAAACCACAGTCACGCTGGTTTGGAATCCTGCGAGCGACAACTCCGGAAAATTTACTTACAAGCTGAAGATTAACAATCAGCAGAACAGTGCTTACAACTCGCTCGCGACCATCAGTCAAACACAAACCACGTACACGGCGAAGTTTCTGGCGACCAACAGTCCCTATTCATTTTCAGTTTATGCAGTAGACGCGTCGAACAATCGCTCGGCTGACAGCAACACTGCCACTGCGAAGACGCTCGCCGATGTCACCGGTCCACCGGTACCGTTCCTTGAAGCGGTAACGATCGCTCCGTCGCAAGTGCGTTTGACGTGGACCAAGTCGACCGACAACGTCGCCAACAACTGCTGCTCTTACGGAATCAACGTAAACGGCACGCCCACCACTCAGTTCATCAACTGGGTCTCATCTGGTTCAGCGGATAAACTGGCCGCAGTCGTTCGACATCTCAAGCCGGGCACGGCCTACAGTTTTAGTATCAGCGTTTCCGACTGGTCCGCGGGTAACAACACATCCATGAGCAACACCGCGTTCGTCACTACGCAGCCGAGTAGCGACACAACGCCGCCTGCCGCGCCGACCAATCTGCGGCTCGTTTTGGATCAGAGTTGCGGTGAGATCTTCCTGGGCTGGAATCAAACCACGGACAACGTCGATTCGCAGGACAAGATCGAGTATGAGATCTTCGTTAACGGCGTAGTGAGTCCGCTTCCTGTTTCGGCGGGTATAGACCAGGATTTCGTTTACGCCACTGCGCATGGCGAAAACGCGTTCTTTGTAAGAGCGGTTGACCGATCCGGTAATTCGTCGGCGCCGAGTCAGTCGATCAAATTATTTCTCTGGCCGTGTTAGAATCAGGGCGCACGTTTGGTTGAGCTGAAAAGGCGGATAGGTCGCTCCCATCCATTGCAGTCCGCTCCACGCGTGATTAAGTCAGCGTCTGCCTCACGTTTCCAGTCAACTTTGAGGCTTGGGTGTGCTTGTGAGGTACAAGCACACTTGTGCGTGAAAACAACTCGTGCGGATTTATTGCCGAGGAAAGTAATGCCTGATCTTAATGGACTGTTAGCCCGCGAACACGCCATCCGGCAGGAAACGGAAATCCTGCGCGATGCGAATTTCGCCCTTACCGAAAATCTGAGCCTCGAGCGGGTGCTCGAAACCCTGCTCGACTACTTGAGCAAACTTGTTCCGTACGACAGTGCGAACGTGATGCTGCGCGACGAGCACCACTTCGTCGTTAGTGCCTTGCGCCGTTATGAAGGATTCCAAAACGTCGAAACGACGCGCTCGATCGCGTTCAACGGAAACGCCAATCCCCTGCTCCGGCGCATTTGCGAAACGAAGCGGAGTCTTGTCGTGCCCGACACGCGGAGCGAACCCGCCTGGCAGTGGACGCCCGGTGCGGATCACGTGCGTAACTGGATGGGGGTTCCACTCGTAGTCTCCGGCAAAGTGATCGGGCTGTATTCACTGGACAAGATTCAACCAAACTTCTTCCAGAGCGAACACGTCCGCGTTGCCGAATCACTTGCCGCCCGCGCCGCCAGCGCGATTCAAAACGCGCAGCTCTTCGAACAGACTCAGCACTACGTGGTCGAACTCGAAGAACGCATCGCCGAACGCAAACGCGTTGAAGCCGCGCTGCGTGAAAGTGAAGAACGCTACCGCGAGTTGTTTGAGAACGCGCGCGATGCGATGTACGTTCACGATCTCCAGGGAACTTACATCTCGATCAATCACGCAGCCGAAAAACTTTCCGGCTACAACCGCGAAGAGATCATTGGTCACAACTTTTCCGAGTTCGTCGCCAGCGAACACATCAATAACGTGCGCAACCGCTTCTGTGGAAAGCTTGCCCAAAGAGGTGAGACGACTTACGAAGTGGAAGTGATCGCTAAGGACGGGCGTCGTGTGCCGGTCGAGGTCAGCAGCCGCGCGATCTACGAAAACGGTTTGATGGTCGGCGTACAGGGCACGGCGCGCGACATCACCGAACGAAAACAAGCGCAGGATACGCTGCAAATGTTTTCGCGCCAGTTGATCGAAGCGCAAGAAGAAGAACGCCGCCGCATCGCGCGTGAGTTGCACGATCAGATCGGACAGGTCTTAACCGCGGTGAAGATGAATCTCCACACGGTTGGGCGTGTGTGCAACGGAGCGGAAGCAGGCGCACATATTAAGGACAATATCGAAGCGGTAGATGAGGCGCTGAGACTCGTGCGCGATCTGTCCGTCGATCTTCGTCCGCCATTGCTGGACGATCTCGGTCTGGTCACCGCGTTGCACTGGTACATCGATCGCTACGCAAAACGCACCGGACTGGACGCGAGCTTGATCGTGGATCTCGAGGATCCTAACGAACGATTCTCACGTGAACTCGAAACAGCGTGTTTCCGGATCGCGCAGGAAGCGTTAACGAACGTGGTTCGTCACGCGCGCGCCAAAGGCGTGACTCTGCGTCTGGTCAAAGAGGGCAAACTCCTGCGTTTGTCGGTGATGGACGACGGCATCGGTTTCGATCCCGAGGCTTTGCAACGGCGTGCGCCTCGCGCGGCCACACTTGGATTGCTCGGCATGCTGGAGCGCGCTCACGCCGCCGGCGGCGACGTCGAGGTACACTCAAAGATTTCGAAGGGAACAGAGATCAGACTCAAACTTCCGCTGGTTCCCGAACTCTGACGCACTCTTCCCCTCAATCATGCGCGTCATCACCGTTTCAGTCGCGTGGTGCGGCCTGTAATTCAGCGACGGATACGGCTCGCTGTTTTCAATAAACCACCAGCGATTATGCGCGGCTTCGAGTATCGCCGGATCGCAGCCATACAGCAGCGGCAGATCGATGTGCCGGTAGTTCATCGCCGTGAGCCACGTCTCGTAAACAAACTTTTGCGCGTCGGGCGAGATGCGATGAATGCCGTGACTCTTCACGAAGCCTTCTTCGCAAAAGCGTAAGTAAGCGCGCGCCTGGATCAAACCGGCAAGTAAACCGCCGGTTTCAAGCTGCACCACGCGTGTCGGCACGGCCTCGATGTCGCGAGCAACGAAGTTGTATGGGTAACCGTGGTACGCGATCGAGATCGGACCCGACGGTCCATTTTGCGAATGGATGTCCCACGAGAAGGCCGCCACGTTGAAGCCTCGTCTCGTTTTTAGATCGTTGATGATCGGTCGAAACTCCTGGTCACCACCCGACGCGCTGAAGAGTTTTATTCCCGGCCGGTACTTCAACGGCCACTGATCTTTGAAAGGATTTCGTCCCGAACAACCGACTACGTAGTCGCAACTCGACATCAACTCTTCGAGTGAGCCGGCGCGTGTGACTCGCCCACGCAGGTAATCAGGAACCTGCAACTGCGGATCGGGGTCGTAAAAGATGACGTTGTTGTCTTGCCGCTCAACGAGATGGGCCATCGAACTGCCGATGCTGCCGAGTCCGATGATGCCGACGTTCTGGCCGGTGAGTGTGCCGCCACCAAGCACGTGGCTTTGCAATCGTGCCAGCAAAACTTGTGAAAAGAGCGGTCCGCCGATCTGTAGTTTCACTGCTGCTCTCGCCCACGACATGATGGCGAACGGCGGCGGCTGTTTCTCGAACAGAAACATTCCGAACGACGTTTGCTCTACGCCGGCAACGGCATACTTGCGCAACAACTCCGGCGGAATGCTGGTGCTGCACGCGCCCCCGTCGTCCAGCACAAGAATGCGTTTGATGGCTCGCCGTGAAAGATGTTGAGCAACGAGTTCCCATAACAGATTTACGTCCGCCTGGAAATACCGCTCGAATTGTCCGGGCTCGGGCGTAGAGCTTTGCACGACCGTGATTCCGAGGTCGTGCAGCACTTCGATCACCACCGGACTATTTGAATAGATCTTGCCGAGGGCAAAGATGTTTTCCCGCCTGGCACCGAGCGCAGCCAGAGCTTCGCAGAGGTCGACCGTTTGCCAGAGCATGTGTTGCACGGCGACGATCGCCGTGTCTTCACCAAACTGAAAATGCGCGGCCTTGGCCGCATTTGAGAGCGCCCGCGTTACCTCCATTACGGAGGCCGATTGCTTGGTCATGATGCTGAACTTCGTGAGTCGGGGAAATTGCTTGTTGTTGGGTATTTACTACGTTTTTGCGCCAAAGTCCGGGTCAGTGTTCCTTGACACTCGTGAAGCCGGACTGTTACATTGCGTGGTCTTTTTCTGCAATAAATTCAAGTCTGTATATGCAAAGGAGTTGTTTTGAATACCGAATCCGGTTACTTGTTCACCTCCGAATCCGTCACTGAAGGACACCCAGACAAAATCTCCGATCAGATTTCCGATGCGGTACTCGATGCCGCACTGAGTGTCGATCCAACCTCGCGCGTCGCTTGTGAAACGTTGGTCACGACCGGTCTCGTCGTCGTAGCCGGTGAGATCACTACCAATGCCGTCATTGATTATTCACGAGTCGCGCGCGAAACAGTTCGTGAGATCGGTTACACCCGCGCGAAGTACGGTTTCGACTGCGACACCTGCGCGGTGTTGTCTGCGCTCGATCGGCAATCACCTGACATCGCGATGGGCGTTGACACTGGCGGCGCCGGCGATCAGGGATTGATGTTTGGTTTCGCTTGTAACGAAACACCTGAGCTGATGCCGTTGCCGATTCAGTTGGCCCACCTGCTTACGCGCCGCTTGTCGGAAGTGCGCAAGTCGGGTGACCTTCCGTATCTGCGGCCTGACGGAAAATCTCAGGTCACGGTCGAGTATCGCGATGGACGGCCGTTCCGGCTCGAGGCCGTGGTCATCTCTTCGCAGCACGCGGACGACGTTACGAACGAACAACTCCGCGCTGAGATCGAAGAGAAAGTCATCAAGCATACTGTCTCGCCTGAGTTGCTCGACAAAGACACGAAGTATCACATCAATCCGACGGGACGATTCGTCACTGGTGGTCCACAAGGCGATGCTGGTCTAACCGGCCGCAAGATCATCGTTGATACTTATGGTGGCTATGCGCCTCACGGTGGCGGCGCCTTCTCGGGCAAGGATCCGACGAAGGTCGATCGCTCCGCTGCTTACATGGCGCGCTACGTGGCGAAGAACATCGTCGCGGCCGGACTCGCGGATCGTTGTCTGGTCCAACTCGCTTACGCCATCGGCGTTGCCGATCCGGTTTCGGTGCTGGTCGACACGGCCGGCACGGGCCGCATCAGCGAAGCCGCGTTGGCGAAGCTCGTGCGCGACAATTTTGAACTGACTCCGCGCGGTATCATTCAGGAACTCAATCTGCGCCGGCCGATCTACAAAGCAACCGCGGCTTACGGTCATTTCGGCCGCAGCGAAGAAGGCTTTACCTGGGAACGAACCGATAAAGCTGAAGCGTTGCGCGCGGGCGCCGGCATATAGAGCCACGAAAGGCACAAGAGAAATCATCTTCTCTTGTGCTTTTTTGCGGCTGAATTCATCAACAGAGGAATCATCGAATATGAGTGCAACACGTTCCGTCGAATTCGACGTGAAAGATATTGGCTTGGCGCCGCATGGAAAGCAGCGCATCGAGTGGGCCGAGCGAGAAATGCCGGTCCTGCGTTTGATCCGCGAGCGTTTCGCTGAAGAGAAACCGCTGGAAGGCGTTAAACTCGTCGCCTGCGCCCACATCACAACCGAAACCGCAAACCTGGCGCGCGCACTGCAAGCGGGTGGCGCGGAAGCGGTGCTGATCGCTTCCAATCCCCTCTCGACGCAGGACGACGTCGCGGCATCTTTGGTCTCGGATTGGGGCATTCCCGTTTACGCAATCAAAGGCGAATCAACCGACACTTACAATCGACACGTCAGAACCGCGCTCGATTCGCACCCGGACATCATCATCGACGACGGTTCGGACGTCGTGGCAACGTTGCTGAAAGAGCGCGGCGACCAGATCAAAGAGATCATCGGTTCCACGGAAGAAACGACCACGGGTATTCAGCGTCTTTACGCAATGGAAACCGCGGGCGTGCTGCCCTTCCCTTCGATCGCAGTCAACAACGCGCAGACCAAACACTTCTTCGATAACCGTTACGGCACGGGCCAGTCGACACTCGACGGCATCATTCGCGCGACAAACATTCTGCTCGCCGGACGAACGCTCGTCGTGGTTGGTTACGGCTGGTGTGGTAAAGGCGTCGCGCTGCGTGCGCGTGGCATGGGTGCGAACGTAGTCGTTACCGAAATCGATCCGATCAAAGCGGTCGAAGCGGTGATGGACGGCTTCCGCGTGATGCCGATTGCTGAAGCGGCGCCGCTGGGGGACATCTTCGTCACTGTCACAGGAAACAGACACGTTATCGACGGCGAACATTTTTCACGTATGAAGGACGGCGCGATCGTTTGTAATAGCGGTCACTTCGATCTCGAGTTGAACCTCGTTGCGTTGCGTGAGATGGCTGGAGATCCGGTGACTGTGCGTCCGTTTGTCGAGGAGTACAAGATTCAGTCGAGTGGCCGTAGCGTCGTCGTTCTCGGCGAAGGCCGGCTAATCAATTTAGCGGCGGCTGAAGGACATCCGGCCAGCGTCATGGACATGAGTTTCGCGAACCAGGCGCTTTCGGTTGAGTATCTCGTGAAGAAAAAAGGCGAATTGCCCGCGGGCGTTCACCTGCTGCCGGCGGAAGTCGATCAGGAGATCGCGAGTCTGAAGCTGCGTGCGCTCGGTATTTCGATCGATACGCTCACGGCCGAACAGCTCGAGTACATTTCAAGCTGGGAAACCGGAACTTAGGCCACAGATACACAGGGAAAGATACGGACGGTTTTTCTTAGCAAGAGGCACGAGCATTTCGTTTGTGCCTCTTGTGCCTTTTTGTGGCTCACGTTCGAACCCGGGAAAGAAAATAGGTCCCCGCTGCTGCGAAGATCACCAGCGGGGACCAACCTGCAACTGAGGGACGCAGCAACCCGTGACTTCCTAACTGCTGAAACCCGCCGCCCACGGCCCAATAAGCAACACTCACCACCACTGCCGCACACAGCGCGATAATCGTTCCCTTTCGTCCAAACGAAACTGCCAGCGGCATCCCGATGATCGCCATGATGATGATGCTGAACGGACCAGCATACTTTCGCTGTAACGCCACGGCTAGAGCCGAAACGTCCATGCCGCGTTGTCCCGCGGCTCGCAAGTAAGTCCGGAGATCTTTCGCGCTGAGCTGTGAGGGTTTGTCAATCGTTGGTTTGAAAACCGCGGGTGATTCGACGCCGGTGAAAATCGTCTCCGGCGCAGTGCGTCGCTCGACTTCCATGCCTTTCAACGTCAACGTTTCCGTGTCGCTGATCTTCAAGTGCGACGCGTCAGCCCAGTTTGCGGATTTGCCGGTGACAACCTGCGCCAGGTGAACGGCGTCGGGATCCAACTCGTAAACCGTCGGTTCTACCAGACTTCCGTCTTCGCCAAACTCGTATGAGTAGAAGCGTCGTGTATCCGTCGAAGCGAGCCACTGGCGTCCGGTCCGAGTAATCGCTCGCGCCTCACCACCGCGAATCCGCGCGCGCAACGCGTCCTGCTTCAGATTGCTCGTCGGCATGACGTGCTCCTGGACCAGCCACGAGCCAAACGCCATCGCGAGCGCAAAGAAAAATCCCGGCAACATCAACCGATAAACGCTCTGTCCCGACGCCCACCACGCGATCGCTTCGTGACGTTTCGCGAGCAACGCGTACGTCACCAGCACCGAGATCAGCATCGTCGCGGGAAAGAGTTCGACTGCGATCAGTGGCAACAGAAAGAACAAATACCGCGCGACGAGTCCGAGACTCGCATTTGTGACCGCGATGAAGCGCCACAGTTCAAACAACGTGAAGATGTTAAAGATCGCGGCGAGCGCCACGAAGCAGACAATGAAACTCAACGCGAGCGAGCGAAACAACGTCGCGTCCATCAGGTTAGGAAAGCGGAGCATGACTACTCCAACTGCCGAACGCCGCCGTGTGCTCGGTTCCGCTTTGTCCTCTGTTTCGCCGCCTCGTTTGAACCTGGCGGTTGAAAACGAAAGCTGTTTCCGATTGAACAGCAGCAACAGCAGACTCACGCCGATTATGAATACAGTCGCCAGCCATGGTCCAACATACGGCGAAACCGTGCCGACACGCGCGAGCGATTCACCGAGCAGCGAAAGCAGGTAGTAAACAATCACCACCAGCAGCGTCAGCAAGATGCCGACGCTTCTTCCGCCGCGGCGCACGCGCATGCCCAGCGCGACCGCCATCAACGAGAACACAAGCGGCGCCGTTGCGAGAGCGCCTCGGCGGTTCAGAATACGCACGGCTTCCCTTTGCTGCGCTTCTGTCCCCGAGTTGGCGCGTTCGCGCAGGTCTTCCCAATCCATCGCGTCGGCATTTGTGTCTCGCTCATTCAACTTCTGAACAATGTCCGCCCGCCCGGTGTTGATGGAAATCCTTAACTGCTCCGAGCGCTCGACGACATACTGCTTGTCAGTCTCATTCGCCTCCGGAAACTTCGTCGCTAAAACATCGGTCAAGACCAACTCGGATTGATCGCCCGACGAGTCGATGCGGCCCGAGCGCGCTGTGAAAATCTCATTCTTCCCGTCCGCTTGCTGCGCGTAGATGAAAACGCGTCCCCACGTGCCGAGCGCTTTGTCGCCGTCGCGCACGTAGATCACGTAGCGCGGCAAAGTGCTGAACGTTCGCGGTTCGACTGGTGACTCGAGTTTCGCAAGTGCGCCCTGAAGCGCGATGCGTTCGAGGTCGCGTGCCGCACGGGGAGCTTCTTTTAAATGGAGATAGGTCGTGGCGCCGCTAAACAACAGTCCCACGACCAGCGCCGGCCAAATCATCGTCCACGAACCAACACCGGCCGCGCGCATCGCCACGATCTCGCTGTCGCTTCCCATTCGCGAAAACCCGATGATTACACCTGCCAGCGCTGCGAGCGGGATCGAGAAAACGAGTACGCCGGGTAACAGCGCCGCTCCGAGTTCGGCGAGTAAAGAGATTGGCAATTCGGTATAAAGCAATACTTCAGTGAGACGGCTCGCCTGTTGTGCAAACAGCACCGCACTCAGCATCAGCAGCGACAGGACGATATACGGCGCCATCGCGCCAAAGATGTAGCGCGGGATCAATAAAGAAGTAGATTTAAAGCGATCCTTTAGCAGTGTTGCTCCAGGCAATCCGCAGCTTACGCAGAGGGACTTTGCTGAGTTAAGAGCATCTGCGTAATCTGTGGATGGTTTTTCTTTTCAAACATTAGGTCGAATGCGCGGCATGCGTTCAAGCACGCGCCCGATCAATTGAAACGTCAGCTCAGCCATCTCTTTCTTCGCCGTACTCGAAACCTCTCGCGACTCTTCCGCAAACTTCGCCGGCGGCAGTTTCTCTGTCGTCCTCAGAAGCGCGTGCAAGCGTTTCGAGATCGCTCCACCGCGGCTATCGCTGCACTGCGCACAGCGAAGCGACAAGTCATTCCCCAAATAAACCGTCTCATCACTGAATACTCGATGGCAACTCGCGCACGCCTTCAGGTCAGGCAAAAACCCTTCAATCTTCAACAACCAGACTTCAAAGTAGCGCAGCACCGCTTCCAGGTCTTCCGGCGATTGCGATGCGGCTTCAAAGCACGCGAGCGCCATTCGATATAGATTGTCGTTTGCCTGATGCGGAGGTGAAAAGTCGATCAGCAGATCGCCCATGTACGAGAACCCGGTGAGAATCGAAGCATTCCCCGAAAGGTTAAAGCGGGATCTCAGGATTTCAGTTTGGCTGAACGAAACGAGTTCCTGGTTTTCCTTCTCGAAGTACGTGAGGTTGATAAGCGTGAAAGGTTCGAGCGAAGCGCCGAAGCGATTCTTTAACTTGCGGCAACCCTTGGCGACGCCGCGGATCAAGCCTGCCGAACGGCTGAGGCACACGACAATCTTGTCAGCCTCTGCCAGATTGTACGTGCGCAGGACCAGGGCCTCGGTCTCATGAACGGCCACACATCACCACGGAATAAAGTAAAGGATCCAGGCCAGCACCAGGCCGATGACGATGAACTCGGCAAACACCTTCAGCCCATACAGCCAGCGATCACGCGTGTTGTCTTTCGCCATCGCGCCGAACACAACGGAAGCCATCGCCGCAAACAGGCACATCACGAGGAAATGTCTCACGATCGCCTCCCTGCCGCGATATCAAACGCGTCGAGCATAGTTAAGTAGTTCAAAAGCCCCGCGATGAGTAGAAAAGTGTTGCCGTATTCGTAAGTCGCGCGTGCTGCCTGCACCGGATCGTCAGCGAAGCCGATGCCGAGCAACCAACAGATCAGATAGAGCGCGCCGCTGCCGAGGTTCGCGATCATCGGCGGCACTTGAAGCCAAACAGACGAACCCTGTCCGGTGGAAAGATCGAACATGTGCCCGCCCATTGCGAGGCCGACAAAAAAGCAAAACCAAACCGTGCCACCCATCAACGCAGCGCGGCCCCACTTCTTGACCATGAGGTGGCCGCTGCCCGGAATGAACCAGGCAAGAATGCCGACGAGCCACGCCGAACCGGGTGTTGGTTCATCGCGCCCGACATGTAACCGTTCCGCCTTAACCAAAATTATGCCTCCGTATGAATAATTCCCGTTAACCTTTTACCTTAAAGAATGCTAGCCCGCAAAGTAACTCTTAATCTCAAACTTTAGCCGTCGGCATGACGACCTCTAACGCTTTACCTTAGCCGCAAAGAAGCACAAGAATTCCTTTGTGCCTTGTTGTGGCTCTATTCGTAAATCAAAAACGACTCTCGCAATTGCTTGAACTCGAGCAGCGGTCGCTTCCACGACTCCGCAATCGCGTCGAGTTCAACTCCCTGCTCAAACGCTTCACGGATCTTCGCAGTGCCGGCGATCACGTCGAAAGGATTCTTGTCGTAGACGTATTCATACGGCGGCTCTTTCCAGCGAAACTCGTTCGGGTACATGTCATGAATTACCTTAACCATCGCGACGCCCGCGAACACAGGTTCGAATACGTCGCGATCGGTGACGTGAATCTGCACGCCGCCACACGTCACGCCTCCATGCTTTTGAAACGTCGGCTGAAACGCACAGCTTCTAAAGAAGACGCCCGGCAGATTCCATGCGTTGAGATTGTCAGCATAGTCGTCGGGATCGATGTACGGTGCGCCGATCAGTTCGAAAGGTCTTGTCGTTCCTCGTCCTTCAGAAACTTGTGTGCCTTCGAAATGAACCGCGCCGGGAAACACGGTCGCTGAATCGAGCGTCGGCATGTTCGGTGACGGCAACACCCACGGCGCATCGGTTTCGTCGTGCCAGAACTCACGCCGCCAGCCACTCATCGGCACGATCTCAAGCTCGCAGCCGATATTAAAGTGTTCATTGAACATTCGCGCGAGTTCGCCAACGGTCAATCCATGACGCGTCGGCAACGGAAACTGCCCTACAAACGAAGCGTACTCAGGTTCGAGAATGTTCCCTGCCACGCTCACGCCGTTGATCGGATTAGGCCGATCGCAAACGACCACTCGCTTTCCATACTTCACTGCCGCTCTCATACAGTTCGCGAGCGTGTAAACAAACGTGTAGATGCGGCAACCGACGTCCTGCATGTCAAAGATGAGCACGTCCGTATCACGCAGCATTTCTTCCGTCGGCTCTCTCGTTTCGCTGTAAAGCGAATGCACCGGTAGTCCGGTCTTGCGATCCATGCCGTGCGCGGTCTCGATCATGTTGTCCTGCACGTCGCCGCGAATGCCGTGTTGCGGACCAAACAACGCGCGCAGATCGATGTCCGCGTGCTGGTGCAGAAGATCGGCGGCGTGTTGAAAACCGTGATCGACGGACGCCTGATTGCAGATCAATCCAACGCGCGCGCCTTTCAAGTCAACGATCTGGTCTTGAAGTAATCTCTCAAGTCCGAGTTCTACCTGCTGCACCGAATTCTTCGCTTTATCTCTTTCGAGAGTTAAGGTCATACCTGAGCCTCTTCGATTTATAGAACCGATCCGCCGTTTACGCTGATAGTGGTGCCGGTGATGTGATCGGCCCACGCGCTACACAGAAACGCAACGGAGCCGGCGATGTCTTCGGGCGTCGCGACACGACCCTTCGGAATCTCTTTGAGGATCGAATCTATGCGCGACTTGTCCGCGAGCGTTTCGCTGGTCATGTCCGTGTCGACCCAACCAGGCGCGACGCAGTTAACGTTGATTCCGAAAGGTCCCAACTCGGCCGATAACGACTTCATAAATGAGATCTGGCCACCTTTTGAAGCCGCGTAGTTTGAATAAGTCGCCTCACCGCGCTGCCCTGCTGTTGAGCTCACGATCACAATTCGTCCGGACTTCTGTCTCTTCATTACCGGAACCGCAGCGCGACAAACTCCCCACGTGCCTTTGAGGTTAATGTCGAATGTTTGGTCCCAAAGCTCTTCCGTGATCGACTCGATCGGCGCGCCCTTCCAAATACCAGCATTACAAATCAGGAGGTCGATACGTGCGAAACGTTCAAGTGTTTCATTAACGACTCTGTCGGCTTCATCTAATCTCGCAACATCCGCCTGAATCGCAACTGCCTCCACGCCGTGTTCACGTGCCCTGGCAACCGCGGCCGCCGCAGCTTCTTCGTCTCGCAAATAATTAACGACAACTGCCGCGCCTAACGACGAAAGCAGATCGACCACGGCCCTTCCGATGCCGCGCGATCCGCCGGTAACGATCGCTACCTTCCCTGCTAAGCTTAGGCTACCGCCCTGCACTGCGATTCTCCTTCCCCTCCCAATGTGAAGACCGTTCAGGAGATAGAGACAACAGCGCTCGTTGCTTCCGCAGTTGTTTTCGCCGCTTCCGTGACAAAGGCCGCGAACAACCGTTGCGAGATTGCATCACGTTCCCAGCCGAGTTCAGGATGCCACTGCACCGCAACTACGAATCGATCCGGCCGTGGATCCTCGAGTGCTTCAATAATACCGTCCGTGGACCACGCAGTCGCGATCAGATTCGCACCGAGTGTTTCGATCGCCTGGTGATGATGACTGTTCACTAACGCCGCGTCCACGTCCGCGATGTTCGACAGTCTCGTCTGCTCCGACAGCCTGATGCGATGCGACGGACGATCGCGCGGCGCGCCCTGCTCGTGTTTGATCGCTTCCGGTACTTGCGAACCGATGTCCTGAATCAACGTGCCGCCACGCGAAACATTCAACACCTGCATGCCGAAGCAAATCGCAAACACCGGAATCTGCTTCCGTTCCGCAGCTTCAATCAATAATAAATCGGTTTCGTCTTTTATCGGATGCACTGCGCCCAGTTTTGGATGCGGCTGGTGGCCGTAGCGCAACGGATCAACGTCTGAATCGCTGCCCGGCAGTAAAACACCATCAAGTCCGGCGACAACTGCGTCGATGTAATCTCTTTTCGGGATTAAACTTACGTGTATCGGAGCGCCGCCCGCTGCTTCGACGGCTTCACTGTAATAACGCGATAGATAAAAGCGATCGGTTGGGAGTTCAATGCGCATCGGGATGCCGATGCGGGGTCGTTTGTTCATGCGCCAATCATAACCTATGTCACTTCAAATGCTCTCCTTGACTTACGTTCAAACGAGTTCCTATAGTGCTCATTACACGCATGAGCAAAGAACGAAATAGGGTGCGCAGCACAACCGTGTTGCTGGTCAGGAAAGACACTCACGTCGCTCTCGCCGGAGACGGACAGGTCACGCTCGGTGAGACTGTGATGAAATCCAGCGCCAGGAAAGTACGTCGCCTTTACAACGACCAGATTCTCGCCGGTTTCGCGGGCGCTACGGGCGATGCGTTCGCACTGTTAACCCGGTTCGAAAGCAAACTCGAGCAATATCACGGCAACCTCGAACGCGCCGCGATCGAACTCAGTAAAGAATGGCGCACGGACAAAATGCTGCGTCAGTTGGAATCGATGCTGGTCGTCGCCGACAAGAAGGCGTCGTTTCTGCTGTCCGGCAATGGCGACGTGATTGCCCCGGATGAAGGCGTGCTGGCGATCGGCTCTGGTGGTTCTTACGCGTTGGCGGCGGCGCGCGCTTTGATCAAACATACGGATCTCTCGGCGCGCGACATCGCGGTGGAAGCGCTGCGTATCGCCGGAGAGATTTGCATTTATTCAAACCAGAACATAGTAGTTGAGGAACTGTAAGCAGTTTTAACTGAAATGGTTATTTATCTGGCTGGAGAAGTTGATGAGGAAGCTCGACTCGACGAAATGTCGCCTCGTCAAATCGTTACTGAACTCGACAAGCACGTTGTGGGACAACGCAACGCGAAGCGCGCGGTAGCAATCGCGCTGAGGAATCGCGTGCGTAGACAAAAGCTGCCGCCTGAAATGGCAGTCGACGTCATGCCGAAAAACATCATCATGATCGGCTCGACCGGCGTCGGCAAAACGGAGATCGCACGTCGATTAGCGCGTATGTCCAACTCGCCGTTTCTGAAAGTCGAAGCGTCGAAGTTTACCGAAGTGGGTTACGTCGGCCGCGACGTCGAAAGCATGATTCGCGATCTGACGGAGATCTCCGTCGAGATGACGCGTCAGGAAAAGAGCGAAGAGATCGCGGAGAAGGCCGAGCTCAACGTCGAGGAACGAATTCTCGATCTGCTGTTGCCGCCGCCGCGCGCGAACGCCGGTTACTTCGACTTCGACGCCGACACGAACGAGGAACCATCGACCGATCTCGATAGTCCCGGACGCGACGAGAATTTTCAACGCACACGCGAAAAACTCCGCACCCAACTTCGCAGTGGCAAACTCGACAATCGTCTCGTGGAACTGGAAGTTCGCGAGAAGAGTTTTCCCGTGATCGAACTCGCTGGTCCACAAGGCGTCGAAGAGATGGGCATCAACATGAAAGACATGTTGGGCAACCTGTTTCAGGGCCGCTCGAAACGGCGCAAGATGCGCGTCGACGAAGCGATGGAGTACCTGATGCAGGAAGAGGAAGAGCGCCTCATCGACATGGACCAGGTCGCGCGCGCCGCGATCGAACGCGTCGAGAATTCGGGAATCATTTTCCTCGACGAGATCGACAAGATCGCCGGGCGTGAATCAGGTCATGGTCCGGACGTCTCGCGCGAAGGCGTGCAGCGCGACATACTTCCGATCGTTGAAGGTACGACCGTCAACACGCGCTACGGCATGGTGCGCACCGATCACATTCTCTTTGTTGCGGCCGGTGCGTTTCACGTTTCGAAACCTTCGGATTTGATTCCGGAGTTGCAGGGACGTTTTCCGATTCGCGTCGAGCTGGAGTCGTTGACGATTGAAGACTTCAAACGCATTCTGACCGAGCCGCGCAACGCGCTGATCAAGCAGTATCAGGCGATGATGGAAACTGAAGGTGTGTCGATCGAGTTTACGTCGGATGCGATCGACTCGATTGCCAACTTCGCGGCGCAAGTGAATCAACAAACGGAAGACATCGGTGCGCGGCGGCTCCAGACCATCATGGAGAAACTGCTCGAAGAAATCAGCTTTGAAGGACCGGATCTCGAACCGAAGAGCCAGCGGGTTGATGCGCGTTACGTAGAAAACATGCTCTCTAATACTGTGAAGGACCAGGATCTCAGTCGTTACATCTTGTGAGTCTGTGTGCCTGTTCTGTGATCTCACCTAAAAACGTTCTAACACTCTTCGTGGTTGTCGTTTGTTTTGCCGCACTCGGTTGCGGCAAACGGCGGCCTCCTTTGCCTCCCGTCGAGCGGGTGCAACAACGCACCGAACTCCTTTCCGGCGCACAGCAAGGCAATGAAGTGATCCTGAATTGGCCCGCGCCGCGACGCAACGCGCCCGATTCGAGCGTGCAGAGTATTCGGCGCATCGACATCTATCGTCTGGCGGAAAAACCCGGAGCGCCGTTGGGACTCACTGAAGACGAGTTCGCCGCGCGCGCCACACTCGTCGGTTCGGTAACTTTCGAACAGATCCAAACCGCGGGCGACACGCTGACCTATCGCGATGCACTCGAGCTCGCGGGACAACCGACGCGTTTGCGTTACGCGCTTCGTTATGTGAATGCGTCAGGTCAACGCGCGTCGTTTTCAAACTTCCTCGTTATCGAACCGGCCGCACGCATCGCGCAGCCTCCGGTATTAGCTTCACCGGTCAAGATTGCGGAAGGCGAGATCACGCTCACTTGGACGCCGCCGTCGGCAAACATCGACGGTTCGACGCCTGTGAATCTGCTCGGCTACAACATCTATCGCCTGGACGAATCGCAGCAGAATGAATTGAGTCAAACGCCGATCAATTCAGCGCTCGTCTCGGGTACGACTTACGTCGATCGAAACGTGAGATTTGGTAACGATTATCGTTATCTCGTTCGCTCCGTTTCGCTCGGCACGGGCGGCGCGCAGGTTGAGAGTCTTAATTCGAATTCGGTTTCGGTTCAACCACGCGACGTCTTTGCTCCGGCGCCGCCGGAACGTCCAAGCATCGCGCCCGATCCGTCTTTCGGACGTCTCGCGATCTTCTTCGCGGCGAATAAAGAGACCGACATTGCGGGTTACAACATTTACCGTTCGACCGATCCGAATCTGCCGAAGCAGAATTGGACCAAGCTGAATTCGGAGTTGTTGACGCGCACGAACTTCCGCGACGAGAAGGTCGAGTCAGGCAAGACTTACTACTATTACATTGTCGCGGTCGATAATGCGGGGAACATCAGTGCGCCTTCTGAGGTTGCTTCAGAAACAGTTCCCTAGATCGTCAGGTTCTTATGAGACTTGCTCGTATTTCACATCGCAATTTGACCGGCCCACGCTACGCATCCGTGATCGGGTCAGCGGTCTTCCCTCTCCCTGCGGACTTCCAATTCGAGATCGGTGCAGTTCCCGAAACCGCCACGAGTTTTCCACTCAGCGACGTAAAACTGCTCCCTCCAGTCATGCCTTCAAAAGTCGTTTGCGTCGGTAGAAACTATCGGGAACACGCAGCAGAACTCGGTAACAAAATGCCTGACGAGCCGTTGCTGTTTTTGAAAGCGCCGTCGGCCGTGATCGCTTCCGAACAAAGCATCGAGTTGCCGCCAGCATCGCAGCAAGTCGAACACGAAGGTGAGTTGGGCGTCGTGATCGGACGGCTCACGCGCAAGCTGTCGCCGGATGAGAACCCGTTGGATTACGTGTTTGGTTACACGTGCGTGAACGACGTGACCGCGCGCGATCTGCAACGCAAAGACGTGCAGTTCACGCGTGGCAAATCGTTCGACACGTTTTGCCCCGTCGGTCCCTGGATCGAAACCGAACTCGACCCAACGAATGTCGCAGTCACCACGCGTCTTAACAGCGAAATAAAACAGCAAGGCAACACCGCCGACATGGCCTTTCCTGTAGCCTTTCTTATTAAGTACATCTCTGAGATCATGACGTTGTATCCCGGCGATCTGATTGCCACCGGAACGCCCGCCGGCGTTTCAAAGATGAAGGACGGCGACGTCGTGGAGGTGGAGGTCGCGGGGATTGGGGTTCTGCGGAACCAGGTTGTTAACGGAAATTAATCAGGAGTTATGTGATGAAATTCTTTCTTGATACGGCGAACCTCAAAGAGATACGTGAAGGTATGGATATGGGGCTCTGTGATGGCGTCACGACCAATCCATCGCTGGTTGCAAAAGAAGGCGGTGTCGATTTCAAACAGCACGTCGCGGCCATCTGTGAGATCGTGAAGGGACCGGTCTCAGCGGAAGTAACAAGTCAGGACGTTGACGGAATGCTTCGCGAAGGAATGGAGTATTCGAAGATTGCTCCTAACGTTGTCATCAAATGTCCACTCACGCGCGACGGTTTGAAAGCGACGCGTCGTCTCTCTGACGACGGCATTCGCGTCAACGTTACGCTGTGCTTCTCTGCCGCGCAGGCGATCCTCGCGGCGAAGGCGGGCGCATCGTTCATTAGTCCGTTCCTCGGCCGGCTCGATGATATCGGCGAAAACGGATTGAACTTGCTGCAAAGTATCGTCGAGATTTATCAGAACTATCCGTGGAAGACTGAAGTGCTGGCGGCGAGTTTGCGCAATCCGATTCACGTGATTGAAGCCGCGCGTATGGGCGCCGACATCGCGACGATGCCGTTCAAGGTGGTCGAGCAGTTGTTCAATCATCCTTTGACTGACAAGGGACAGGCCCAATTCCTGGCTGACTGGGCGAAGAGTGGCAGAAAATAATCCGACACGCGACATTGTCGTGCGCGTGTTGAAGTACGACGGCCGCGAGCGCCGGCGTTGGGCCGCGCAGGTCGTCAAACAAGTTGGTCCATTGATTGTTTTGGACGCGGTCTTCGCCGAGGAGATCAATCACGATCTCCTCGGAACGATCGCCCTGGGGACTGTCAGCAAGGAATACTACTGGCTCGATCGCTGGTACAACGTCTTTCGCTTTAACGATCGGTTTTATTGTAACCTTACTCAACCGCCCAGCTTCGACGGAGCGACCCTCACTTACGTTGATCTTGATATTGATGTTCTGGTCGAGTCTGACTTCTCCTACCGGATTCTCGACCTCGAAGATTTTGAATCGTCTCAGTACCCAGCGGATGTTCAGCACAACACGCGGCAGGCTCTGGAAGAACTGACCAGTTTAGTTGAAACAAGGTCGTTTCCATTTAATGAGTAAACAACAACCGAAACCATCCAAATCACGGCTCGAGACGTTGCGTGAACGCAGCAAGTTGGCGGAGCAAGGCGGCGGCGCAGCGCGCGTCGAGAAACAGCACGCGGCGGGAAAGATGACTGCGCGCGAGCGGATCGAGTTTCTGCTCGACGAAGGATCGTTTGAAGAATTTGACAAGCTCGTAGTGCATCGTTCGCGTGACTTCGGTCTCGACAAACAGATCTATCCCGGCGACGGCGTGGTCACCGGTCATGGTTTGATCGATGGACGAAACGTTTTTGTTTTCGCGCAGGACTTCACCGTGTTTGGTGGTTCCCTTTCCGAAACGCACGCGGAAAAGATCTGCAAGGTGATGGATCTGGCGATGAAAGTCGGCGCGCCGATCATCGGCTTGAACGATTCGGGTGGCGCGCGCATTCAGGAAGGCGTTGTTAGTCTCGGTGGCTATGCCGACATCTTTCTGCGCAACACGCTCGCGAGCGGAGTCGTGCCGCAGATCAGTTGCATCATGGGACCGTGCGCGGGTGGCGCGGTTTACAGTCCCGCGATCACCGACTTCAACGTGATGGTGAAGGACACGTCTTACATGTTCATCACTGGACCTGACGTGATCAAGACCGTGACGCACGAAGAAGTTTCAAAGGAAGCACTCGGCGGCGCGTTGACGCACAACACGGTCTCGGGTGTCGCGCATTTTGCGGCTGATTCGGACGAGCACGCTTTAAGAATAGTTCGCGAGTTGTTGTCGTTTGTTCCGTCAAACAACATGGAAGATCCGCCGGCGATTGTGGCGAGCGATCCGATCGATCGCGCGGAGCCGAAGCTGAACGAGATTGTTCCGGAAGCGTCGAACCAGCCGTACGACATTCGCGAAGTCATCAATGCCGTAGTTGATGATGGTTACTTTTTCGAAGTGCAGGAACTGTTTGCGCAAAATCTGTGCGTCGGGTTTGCGCGGCTTGGTGGGCGCGCGGTCGGTATCGTTGCGAATCAGCCTGCGTACCTTGCGGGCGTGTTGGATATCGCAGCGTCGGTTAAGGGCGCGCGGTTCGTGCGGTTCTGCGACTGTTTCAACATTCCGCTCGTGACGTTTGAAGACGTGCCGGGGTTTCTGCCGGGAGTTTCGCAGGAGCACGGCGGCATCATCACGCACGGTGCGAAGCTGCTGTACGCGTTTGCCGAAGCGACTGTGCCGAAGGTGACGGTGATCACCCGCAAAGCTTATGGTGGCGCTTACTGCGTCATGGCGTCGAAACATATCAGGACCGACGTCAACTTTGCGTGGCCGTCAGCGGAGATCGCAGTGATGGGAGCTGAGGGCGCGGTTGGCATTCTTTACCGGCGTGAACTGAGTGAGGCGCAGGATAAAGAAGCAGCGCGTAAGGCGCGGATTGTCGAGCTGGAAGATAAGTTTGCGAATCCTTACATTGCAGCCGAAAGAGGTTTTGTTGACGAAGTAATCGAACCCGCGCAAACACGTCCAAAACTCATTCGTGCCTTGTCTTTATTGGAAAACAAACGCGACACCAACCCCCCACGCAAGCACGGAAACATTCCTCTTTAAGCCGCAAAAAGGCACAAAGGATGTGCGAACACATTTTGTGCGTTTTTGTGGCTACCGTTCGGTAGGCTCGAAGGAGATCAGACGCGCCTGCGGATCGAAGGTTATCTTGAATGGGAAAAGCGCTCGGCGTCCGAGAATGTTAGGCGTGCCCGGCGCGACGCCGCTCAGGACATCTGAAGGAACTCCGTTAAGAACCAAAGCCCCGATACTCACACGCTGTGGCTCGATCTCCTGCGACTGAACTCGACCGCCGCCCAGGTCTTTACGATTCTCAGCGTCAGCATGACTACGACCACCAACTACGCGCCCGTCAGTCAAAGCCAAACCAAACCCTGAACCCGTGTCGATGAGCGCAAGACGTCCATCGCTCAGTCGAACAAACGGGCGATCGTTCCCTGCTTCGCGTACCCAACGCACGACTGCGCCGCCCGCAGGCGCCTGTCCAATCTTGAGCCCGTGCGACGTGGTGTCGAAGACGCGCAATTCTCGCTGCGGTAAGTCAACAGAATACCCGAGCGGACTGAATACGTCGGTCGGATCGAGTATGCCGTCGATTGAACCTGGAAGACTGGCGACAACAGCTGCTATTGCTTTGGTCGCGATTCGATTACTCGGCGTGCCGAGTGACAAGTCTGAAAGTCTCGCTTCCTGATTTGAAGCTATAGGTGAAGTGCTGAGTCCGCCGACCAACGGTCGCCGCGACTTGTTCACCTGCAAACGCGCTTTATCAACCACGTTTCGCGTGATGAGTGAAACACCGGCGCCGGTATCTACCGCAAACGTAAACGGACCCGCGCCGTTGATCCACGCATTCGCAACCAACCCATCGCGCCCGTCGCGAAGCCTTATCGGCAACACGGAAACGCCTTGAGACTCACGCTGCAAAAGTGGATGGGCGATTCCTGCTTTAGGAACCGCCCACCCAACTGTTGCAACACTCAGAGTAATTAGAGCGATAGCAAGTTTAGCTTTGCTCACGTCCCAGACTCCTAACTAAGCGATTAGTAGTTCCGGTTACGCTTGCGCAGCTTGTACGTCCACAACGCGGAGCCACCGCCGCCGCCGAGCGCACCAATCGCCGCACCCTTCTTGCCACCGATCAAGCCACCGATCGCCGCACCAGCGCCCGCGCCCATCGCCACCGTCAATTTGTCGCGGTGCTTATCCCAGAAGCTTCGTTTCTTCGGCTGATAGTCGTAATAGACGCGCGAAGTAGAGGCTCTCGATCCCGAGTTGCGATACACGACGCGAGTCGGCGATCGTTTGGTTGCGGTTGTGGTCGTGTTAGCAGCCGTGTCTGAAGCCGCCGCGAAACCATCCGCAAAACCGGTCTTATAAGCTGTTTGTTCGCCGGCAGTATTGAACTGTGTCGGCGTCAGTTCGTTATTTGCCTGCTGGTCAGCAGCCGGAGCGGCAGTTGTTTGCGCCGCTGTGGCCGTTTCGGCCGACGCCGGCTGACTCTGGTGCATCACCAACGCGCCGACAGAGCCACCGATGAGGGCTGCGATCAGGGCAACTGGAAGAAGTTTGTTTGTCATAATCATCGCTCTGGTTTCTCCTTGAAAAATATCCAAGTGCTGCAAGCACACGGCGGCAATGTCGCAAAAGCTATTCCAAGATTGTCGGGTTAAGTGATCTCTGGCCGGGTTTGTTGAAGATCCTAACAGTTAGCGGGCATAAAAACGGCTTCGCAAGAAATTCACAAGCGAAGCCCAACGGTTCTGTAGTTTTAGTATTCGACGAACTGTACCCGATATCGAATTCGTGTACTCGATATGGGCCACGAAAAAAGGCACAAGGAGTAAGTTCTCCTTGTGCCTCTTGTGCTTCTTTGTGGCTACTTTTAACCGACCTTTTGCGCGGGCTTGTCTTTCAGCAGTTCCAGCGCTTTCTTCATCTGAAGATCCTCGGCCGCGGGCTTCGGTGGCGCGGGCGTAGTGGCTTTGTCTTTCTCAGTTCCCGCATCGGGTTTCTGAACCTCGTCGTCGTCATTGCCCGTCAGTTCGTCCGGATCGACAGCGTCCGCGACTTCCTGGCTCTTAACTTCAACGGACGGTGCGACTCCGGAGTGCGCACGATCTTCACCGAGGAATGTCTTGCCGCTCGCAGTCGCCCATTTCACTGTCGTCAACAAGAGACCGTCGCCGCCGCGCAACTGGAAGAGTTGCTGTTCAGTTCCGGCGCCAAAACTCTTTTCGCCAACAACCTGTCCGCGGTTGCGCTCAAGCAGTGCTGAGGCGACAACTTCCGCCGCTCCTGCCGTCCCGGTATTGATTAGCGCCACGACCGGACCGTGGAAAATCGCGTCCTTCGACTCGGCGGTAAAGGTCTTCAGCGGCTTCCCTTCACGGCCAATCGTCTCCGCGATCACGCCGTCTTTAATAAAGAGGTTTGCGACTGCGGCAGCTTCGGTTAAGGAACCACCGGCTGTGTCGCGCATATCGAGCACGATCTTTTGCGCGCCCTGCTTGTCGAGATCCTGCAAACGCTTGCGCACTTCAGCCGCGTCGCCGTCGCCAAAGCTGTTGATTCTCAAAACACCGATACGACCCGCTTCCATACGCGATTCAGCCGCGGGCGCGCGTGACGACCCGCGCTTCACGCTGATCGAGAGCGGGGCTGAGTTCGCACGCAGCACGCGAAGTTTTACTTCACTGCCGGCCGGGCCATTGAGCAATTGCTTGGCGTCGTAGAGCGAGATGTCGCGAGTGGCCTTGTTATCTATGTATTCGATAATGTCGCCGGCGTTCAGACCTGCCTGATCAGCGGGCGAGCCTTTCATCGGCGCGATGATGTAGAGGTACGACGCGACCTGCGAGAGTTCAGCGCCGATGCCGACCTGGTTGTTCTTGCTGCCGGTGTTGTAGTCGCGCACCTGTTCCGGCGTCAGGTAAGTTGAGTATGGATCGAGTCCATAAGCGAGGCCGCGCAGCGCGCCTGCTCGAACTTTATCCATGTTTGGCTCATCTACGTAATCGTTCTGAATGTGCTGCAACACACTTTCAAAAATCCGCAGTTGTGCATTTGGATCGTTTGCCGGTTGCTGTGCGCTAGTAGCAATCCAGCCACCAACAACCGTATATAACGTCAGTGTCGCTGACAGCAGAATCAAAATGAACTTGGTACGAAATGACATCTACTTACCTCTTGGATTACGTTTAGAGCCAAAGATCGGGAATGCGACGCGAATCGTATGATACAGGCAGCATGAACCATCATCAAGCACTCTTAAAACCCGCAGGGCCCGTTTTAGCGCTGGATTTGGGCGAAAAACTCGTCGGAGCCGCTGTGTCAGATGACAGGCTCGTCACGATTAAACGACTCCCACCACTCAAGCGCTCAAACTGGAAGAGACTGCTTCAGGATGTCGTGACTTTGATCCAGCGCTATGACGCGAAAACTGTAGTGATTGGTTTGCCGTTAAAACTCGACGGATCTTCCGGTGAAGCCGCGGAAAAAGCGCATCAAATCGCCACGAATCTCGCGCGGTCCATTCAACAGCCGGTCTATTTACAGGATGAACGCTTGACTTCCTTCGAAGCGATGGCGAATTTAAAGGCCGAAGGTCACAAGCCCGGTGAAATACCAGCACTGATCGACGGCGAAGCGGCGGCAATGATTCTTCGCGACTTTATTCAGACAGATCAAGAAAGAGTCCAGGTCACCCCCAGTTCACGATGAAAAAACTAATCCTTCTGGTCCTGACAGTAATCCTGTTGGCAGGCGTGGCTACCGGAGCGTGGGTTTACAAGGATCTGCACGCACCCGTCAGTCACAACAAGACCGGCCAGTACATCGACATCCCCAAAGGCACATCTCCTTCGGCAATCATCAAGAAACTGACTGCTGAAGGTGTGCTCAAACACGAGTGGCCGCTCATGCTTTACCTTAAGAGCAGCGGCAAAGGTTCGACGTTGAGGGCCGGCGAGTACGACTTCCCGTCGCCGATCTCGCCGCTCGGCGTACTCGCGAAGCTGCAACAAGGCGAACGCCGTCTCAATCGCATCACGATCATTGAAGGCTGGACGCGCTGGGATATCGCCAAGGCAATGGTCCAAATGCCGGAGTTGCACCTCGAGAACGATGCTCAAGCTTTAGCTTTAATGGACAACGTGAGCTTGATTAGCGATATCGATCCGAAGGCGACGAATCTCGAAGGTTATCTCTTCCCTGACACGTATGAGTTTTCACCCGAGACGACACCCGCGGAGTTGGTGGAGATGATGGTGAAACGTTTTCGCGACGTTTGGAAACCGGAGGCGACCGAGCGCGCCCGGAGTTTAGGCATGACGCCCCGGGAGATCGTCACGACCGCTTCTATTATTGAAACCGAAGCGAAGCTCGCCGAAGAGCGTCCGCTCGTCGCGTCGGTGATCTACAACCGCCTGCAAAAAAATATTCCCCTTGCGGTTGACTCGGCAGTGATCTACGCATCGAAGCTGGAAGGAAAGTGGCGTTACGACGGAAAGGTTTATCGCAGTGACCTCGAACGCCGCTCGCCTTACAACACACGCATCTACGCTGGACTACCGCCTGGACCAGTTGCATCGCCGGGCGAGAGTTCTTTGAAGGCCGCGTTGAATCCCGCGACTTCAGACTATTTGTATTACGTGCGTAATCCCGATCGCGACGACGGCGCGCACAACTTCTATAACAACGGCGGCGACTTTGAAACGGGCGTTCAAGCATTGCGCAACTGGGAACGCCAGCGCGACGCGGAAAAGAAGAAGTAAATCCACAGATTACACAGATGGGTGATGAGAAACTGTGTAATCTGTGGACAAGCTTGTAAAAGACTTAACGTTCATCTATGCTCGGTTCATCAACGCCCCTGATGAAACTTTTGACTGATAACTTTAGGGGGAAACGAACATGTTACGGATAATCACGGGGCTTCTATTGTTGTTGACTTGTTCGCTGCCTGTTTTGGCCCAGGCGGCCAAAGGCGTCGACAAACAAAACGAGCGTGTCAGAGATAGCGGCACCGAACGCACTCCGGCCAACAACGGCAACAAGACCGACACCGGCGCTGGACGCGGGTTTGACTTCGGACGCGGCCGCACACCTGAGACACCGCCTTTACCAAATCCATATCGACTCACCGGTCGGCGCGATGTGATCATTAAAGCCGTGCAGGATCTGATGCGCGATCGCAAGATGGTCGTCGACGAAGGCGCTTCACGATTTAGCGATGGCATCATCGTCAGTCAGCCATACACCTTCACGAAGGGCGCGGTTGTTTCCGAAGCGGAGCTGAGCCGCTACGCTGAAGTGACTTCCTCAGATTCGCGTGCCTGGACTCGCGGCCGCTACACGTTGACGGTTGAGATTCAACCCATCGACGGCAACACGGCCAACGTCGCAGTGAATGCAAAAGTTGAAGGACGGACTGACGGCGCGACCGGCGCTGAGTGGACCACGCTTCGAAGCACAGGCCTTGCCGAAGATAATTTTCTCGATGGTCTAGTTGTAGCGGTGACTGGTGCGGCCGCACCCGGACGGCCTCTGCCACAGCCTTAACAAATCACTTGAAGTATACTGAATGTTCAACGATCCATTTCATCCGGAACAAGCTGCCATTCAACAAACTGACTCGACCAAGCGCAAACTCCTCGCCGTGGTTTGCGCTGTGGCGGTCACTGCGATTTTGCTCGCCGGCTATGCGTACTTTCGTAAGTTTCACGCGCAACGAGTGCTTGAGAGTGCGACACCGCCCGTAGCTGAGACTCCGCATAAAGGACCGGCGCTCGCGCACGTCGTCATTGATGAACCAACGCTCGAAAAAGGCATGACGACTGTTGGCGGCGTCGTGAAGAACATCTCGAACCAGCCGTTATCGGGTGTTTCGGTGACGTTGGAACTGCGCCGGCGCAAAGACGGTAAGAACGAACAGACAGTGCTGGCCGTTACGCCGGGACAACTGGAGCCACAGCAGGAAGGTTCGTACGCAGCGAAGGTTTCGATTGACGACTTCGCTTCGGTTAAGCTCGCCGGAGTGCAAGCTGATCCGCAAGCAACGACGATCGTTTACACAGCGTCGCAAGGTAAGAAGCGTCCACCGGAGCGATTACAGCCGCAGGTTGTTGTAGGCAGCAAGCACACAACCAAACCCGGCGACTTCATAAACACCCCAGACAATCCCGGCCGCGTTCCTTAAACTAATTTCTTATCCGTGTGTGTCTGTGTAATCTGTGGCTCACGTTTCTGTTTAAGGGTCGGCGTGCCGATGGTTAAGGTGAACTCTCAGCGCTCGCTCGTGCAACGTAGCCGCTTCGCGCGTCGTCAGAGTGGTTGAGAGAATCTACTAGTTGCGTTAGCATTTCCTCGACAACGGACAAAGCGGAAAACGAATGAAGAAGACAACGCCAAACAGAGTGCACGCCTGCGCTCGCTTCATCCTTTTCGGCTGTGCCCTTCTCCTCAGCACAGGCATCGCAGCGGCACAAACACCGCGGCCTCCGAGCGCCGATCCTCCGACCCGCGGCGATCAAAGTCCGACTGGCGGCTTTGAAGACGAAATGCGCGCTAAGCGCGCGATCAAGCTGGCCGAGAAGGACCACGAGGAAAACCTCGAACGCGCAAAAGAAATAGCGGACATCGCCAAGTTCCTGCAATCGAACCTCAAGGACAAAACGACAATCGATCGCGACTCGGCCAAGAAGCTCGATCGACTCGAAAAGTTGACGAAGAAAATTCGTAGTGAATCCGGTGGTGAGGAAGAGGAAGTGAAAATCGTCGATCGCCCGACTGACATCACGGGCGCCGTCAAGCAGATCGCCGAGAGCGCTGAATCATTATCGAAAGCGGTGCAGGACACGCCGCGTCAGGTCGTTTCAGCTTCGGTGATTGGTAACGCTAACGTTTTACTTGAGCTCATCAAACTGCTGCGTGCGTTCGACACTCGTCCTTAATCACAAATGCCCATTCGTTTCCCTTTTCTGCTCGCACTTCTGTTCATCACTGCTTTAACTACGTTCGCCCAGGACGATGACGTAATCCGCACGACCACCGACAACGTCGTGCTCAATATCACGGTCACTGACAAGAATGGACAATACGTCAAAGGTCTCAAAGCTTCCGACTTCAAAGTCTATGAAGACGGAGTTGAAGTAAAACCAGAAGCGGTCGCGAGTTTCTCGCTTCAGGAATCACCTTATGCCGCCGTGGTGCTGCTCGATAGTTCCGGCAGCATGGAAGCGCGTTTCACTCTGGCGCGTTCAGCCGCGATCAGATTTCTCGACGGACTGCGCGAAGAAGACGTTGCCGCTGTCTATCGCTTCGATTCAAAAGTCGAACGCGTGCAGGAGTTCTCGACCGGAAGAGATTTGGCCCCGATGGCCTACGCGATTCGCGCGAAAGGAATGACCAGCTTAAACGACGCGATCGTCGAAGCCGCACGCACGCTTGCTGACCGAACGGAACATCGCAAAGCGATCGTGATTCTTTCCGACGGCATGGACACGTTCAGCAAAGCGTCGAGTGACAAAGCAGTCGAAAGCGCACTCGCGATTGGTGCGAGCATTTTCGCTGTCGATATGTCCGACCTGCAAGTCGGTGGTTCTGCCGCGCGTGCAGGTGCGCCGCAGTTGAGAAGTTTTGCCGAGAAGACCGGCGGCAGATTCGTTGCGACGCCCGGTGGACAAGCGCTGCGCGACGCGTTCGCCGGTATCGCGGAAGAGTTGGGCCATCAATACACGATTGCGTACCGGCCGCTGAACAGAACTCGTGATGGCAAGTGGCGCAAGCTTGAAGTTAAAGTGAATCGTGAGGATCTGACGGTGCGCACGCGTAAAGGTTATCGTGCGCCGAAGAGTTAGCCGCGAAGAAGCACAAAAGACTTTCGACTACCGGGTTGTCTTTGTGAGGGATTTATCGCGGTGCCGCTCGAAAGCGAGATCGATTAACGTCTCGATCAAACGCGTAAACGACAGACCCGAAGCCTGCCACATCTTTGGATAGCCCGACACCTCAGTTAGTCCCGGCATCGTATTCAACTCATTAATAATCAGATCGCTACCGTCGCGCGGCAGAAAGAAATCCACGCGCGCGAGTCCTGAACCGTCGACTGACTGAAATGCGCGGATCGCCATCTTCTGAATTCGCGTGGTCATCGCTTTCGTCAGCGGCGCCGGCACGACAAAACTCACGTTGCCAGTGCTCGAATACTTCTCGGTGTAGTCGAGAAACCGTGCGGTCTCGTCGTAGATCACGTACTCGCCAGGCAAACTCGCTTTCGGTTCGTCGTTCCCTAACACAGCGCACTCAATCTCACGCGCTACGATTTCTTCTTCGACTATGATCTTGCGATCGTATTCCGCGGCGAGTTCGATCGCGTCGCTCAGTGACCTCTTATCAACAGCACGCGAAACACCCACCGACGAACCGAGGTTCGCAGGCTTAACAAAACACGGAAAACCGATTTGACGGATCACAGTGCGGATGACTTTCGCGGAGTCACCGCGCCACTGCGAACGCAGAAACCAAACGTGCTTGCAGATCGGAAGTCCGGCTTCGACAAACAACGACTTCATCGTCACTTTGTCCATGCCGCACGCGGATGCGAGCACGCCGCAACCGACATAAGGCACGTCAGCCATCTCAAGTAATCCTTGAAGTGTACCGTCTTCGCCGTAAGTGCCGTGCAGCGCCGGAAAAACTACATCGAGTTTCTCGGCGACGAGTGGTTGCGAATCACGTTGAAGTGAAATGAGACCTTTGTGAGACGGATCGCCGAGGAGCGCGATGTCCCCGGTGGTTGCCGACGAGGTGAGCAGCGGTTGCACAGCCGCGGGTAACAGTTGCGCCGAGTCTGCCGGAGGCAGCCACTTCCCTTCTTTCGAGATTGCGATCGGAACCACGTCAAACTTCTTCCGATCGATACTCTCAACAATCGCTCGCGCCGAACGAATAGAAACTTCGTGTTCACCCGACCGCCCGCCGAAGATCACTCCGACGCGAAGCTTTTTCGCCACTCTGCTTGGCCCAACCTTCTACAGTATTGTTTTTCCTAAAGCCGAAAGGATTAACTCGACACCTAGCTCAGCCGTCTTGTTATTAACATCCAGTGCCGTGTTGATCTCGACGATTTCCAGCATGCGCATACCGCCGTGTTCGGCGACCAACTCCATTCCGAGGTGCGCTTCACGATAAGTGAGTCCACCGCGAACGAGCGTTCCCGAACCGGGCGCATCGCCGGGATCGAGTGCGTCAACGTCAAACGTGACTGAATATCCCGCCGTGCCTTTCGAAGCGATCGCGATCGCGTCGTCCATGCACGCGCGCATACCGCGTTCGTCGATCTCGCGCATCGTGAAAAAGCGCATGCCGAGTTTCTTGATCAGGTCGCGTTCACCCGGATCGATATCGCGTGCGCCGACGTGCGCACACAAAGCCGGATCGATTTTCGGTGAGAAACCCGCGATACGTGTCAGTTCCGGCGCACCGTAACCGAGCAAAGCGCTGAGTGGCATTCCATGAAGATTTCCCGAGGGCGTGGACTCCGGCGTGTTCATGTCCGCGTGCGCGTCAAACCAGATCAAGCCCAGGGTCTGTTCGCGTTTGTGGTAATAACTGGCCGCGCCGGAAAACGATCCCATCGCGATTGAGTGATCACCGCCGAGAACAATCGGAAACTCATCGGCTTCAAGTATTCCTTCAACCTCAGCGGCAAGTTGTTCGCACGCATTACTTATCTCGCGCACATACTTCAGCTTCTCAGTCTCTTCAGGAAAAACTTGAGGTCGTTCGAGCCGCATATCGCCGAGATCGCGCACCGAGTATCCGAGCCGTGCGATGCGTTGCGTCAAACGCGCCACACGCAGCGCTGCCGGACCGATGTCCACGCCGGCCATGCTCGCGCCATAGCCGAGTGGCACGCCCAGGATCGTTACTGCCTTTTTCGCTTCCGTGCTCATGCGAAGAATTAACCACCCAAGTCCGAAAGGAAACCGCCGCCTCCGCCACCCTGACTCGGGAAGAACGGCTTCAACAAACCCGCCAGCGCCGCGAGATTACGCGTCTGAATCAGCAACTCGCCCGGTCCACTAAACTCCGCCACAATTCCCTCACCGCTCATCAAACTGCGGAAGAATCCCGAGGCTGCTTTGCGCAGCGTGTACTGCATCGAGCCTTCCCATGCTACGAGATGACCCGTATCGACGACGTAACGTTCTCCCGGCCGCAACTGCTTTCGATAGATCGCGCCGAACGACGAGACGAGCAACAATCCCTGGCCCTGCACGAGCAACACAAACAATCCTTCGCCCGAGAAGAAACTCTTCGCGCCGCCCCATTTCGTATCGACGTTCAGACTCGCATCACCCGCGAGATACGAACTCGACTGCACAAAGAACGGCTGACCGGTCAATTCAATCGCCGCGATATCACCGGGCGCGCCCGGCGCGAGGGTCAGTTCACCCGGACCACCGCGCGCAGTAAACGTCGACATAAACGCCGACTCGCCACCCGCCGCGCGTTTGATCGCGCCGAAGATGCCGCCTTTCATCTGTGATTGAAGTTCTACGTTAGCCGACATCGAGACCATCGCGCCCGATTCAGCCTGAATCGACTGCTCGGCATGAAGCTGCAACACAGCCAGCGAGAACGACGGTTGATGTAATACCTGATATTGGTAGCCCTTGCCCTGCCCGCGTGAATCCTGATCGATCTGCATTAACGCTCCTCTTTAACTATGGCCTGATGCGATAGAGCATTCGCGGAAACGGAATCGTCTCGCGAATATGTTCTATCCCGCACATCCACGCCGTACAACGTTCAATTCCCATCCCAAACCCGCCGTGCGGTACGCTGCCGTAACGGCGCAGGTCGAGATACCACTCAAACGCTTCCTGCGGTAACTCGTGCAACGCGATCTGCTCTTTCAAAAACTCGAGCGAGGTCGCACGCTCGCCGCCGCCGATGACTTCACCATAACCTTCCGGCGCGAGTACGTCGACTCCCAGCGCCAGTTCCGGCCGTTCCGGATCGCGAGCCATATAAAACGCTTTAACGGCCGCCGGATAGTGATGAACCATCACGGGTTTATCGAACTGGCTGGAAATATAGGTTTCATCGGGCGCACCAAAGTCTCCACCCCATTCAAACTTCGCTTCCAGCGCGCCTTTTTCAAATCCTTCAACCAGCATCTTAACAGCGTCGTCGTAATGAACTCGTGGAAACGGCGCCACGATCCCTTCGAGTTTGCTCTGGTCGCGTTCGAGAACCTTCAGCTCTTCCTGCCGATCTTCGAGCACGCGCGCGGCGATGTAGGAAAGAAAACGTTCCGCAAGATCCATTACGTCGTCGAGCGTGGCGTAGGCCATTTCCGGCTCGACCATCCAGAACTCCGTCAGGTGCCGGCGCGTCTTGGATTTTTCGGCGCGGAACGTGGGTCCAAAACAGTAAGCCTTACCGAAAGCCGCAGCGGTTGCTTCGTTGTAGAGCTGTCCTGACTGCGTCAGATACGCCTTTTCACCGTCGAAGTAATCGACTTCAAACAGCGTCGTCGTGCCTTCACAAGCGGCCGGCGTAAAGATCGGCGAATCAGCCAGCGTGAACCCGTCGTTGTCGAGAAAGTTTCGGACGGCCTGTACGACCGTGTGTCGCACTTTCAAAACCGCGTGCTGGCGCCGCGAACGCAGCCAGATGTGCCGGTGATCCATCAGGAACTCGGTGCCGTGTTCCTTTGGCGTGATCGGATAGTCGTGAACCTGCTGCAGGACCTGGGCGCTGGTGACGTCGATCTCGTAGCCGCCAGGCGCGCGTTCGTCGGCGCGAACGGTTCCTGTGACCACGAGCGCGGATTCCTGGCCCATGGCTTTCAACTGTTCCCAGGTTTCGGGATCGACGGCGCTCTTCAACACGACGCATTGGACGACGCCAGTGCCGTCGCGCAACTGCGGAAAAGCAATCTTTCCGCTCGAACGCATGTTGTAGAGCCAGCCTTTTAGGGTTACTTCACTGCCGACGTGTTGTGCGAGTTGGTTGATATAGGTGTGGGTGCTCAAAGTTAGTCAATTCGTTCCTTAATCATGCGCCGCAAAGTGGGAAAACGTTCGAGCCACTCGGCGGCTTGCAAGACGATCTGTAGAGTCGGTTGAATAAAACGTTCGTAAGCTGCTCCGCGTCCGAAGACAGCGGTTTGGCAGGAGAACGTGCCCGTGGCTTTCAAACCGCGTTGAATCGTCATCAGGCGAAACTCCTGCGCGAAATCGTCCGGATCGATCGGGTCGAGTCCTTGTAAACGGCGTTGTTCGAGAAAGAACAGACGGTGTGCGCGCAGTTCCGCGAGCGAAGGCAAACACGGTTGTCGATCCAGCAAAAATGAGACGAGATCGTAACTCGCCGGACCCATGCGCGCGTCCTGGTGATCCACGATGCGCATGCGCTTCTTCGGGTCGATCATCAGGTTAGCGGCGTGGTAATCGCGATGACAAAGCACACGCGGAACAGCAGCAAGCTCTGCCGCAATGTCGTTCAGTTCCGCTTTCAACTCCGCGGTCTCACCGTGGCTCAACGTCTCCCGGCGCCAGCTCCCGAAGTAGTGTTCGAAGAAGAAATCCAGTTCCCACGAAAGCTTTGCCTCGTCAAACGCCAGCTTACTGGCGATCGAATGCATGTCGTAGGCTTTCTGAGTCGCTTTCTGAATCTTCGCGATCAGTGCGATTGCCTGTTCCTTGTACTCATCGCACTTCTCTTCCGGTTCGTTCTCGTAAACCTGGAACAACTGCCGGTCGCCGAGATCTTCCTGCACGATGATTCCCGCCGCGCCGTCGACGGCGTAGATCTCGGGCACGGGAAGATCGCAGGCGAGAAATAGTCGCGTGACGTCGAGGTAGGGATGAAATTCCGGGTCAAACGGCTCGGCGTAGACGGCCGCGACAGCGGTGCGTTTCTTCCAGCCGATGCGGTAATACTTGCGGGTGGATGCGTCCGGAGTCAGTGGTACTACATCGCCGCTGGTTATTCCCTGCTGCGTGATGAATCTCGCGAGTCGGTCTGCTGCGGAAGACTCAAATGCGTTGGAAATCACCTGTTTTGCAGAGCTCATGTAGTCGAGATAACCCGGATGTGGACGGGGGATTGTATCACAACGGAACGATAAAGTTTTCGCCATCGAAATGGCCGCTCAGTGCTTTTTCTGGTGGAGTTTTTCCTTCGACGAGCGCGCGCGGGACGACGACGCTGTTTTCGATGACGGCGGCGGCGGGGATTTTTACGTCGTCGGCTAACACGGATCTTCGGATTTGTGCGCCGGCGTTAATCGTTACGTTGTCCCAGAGTACCGCTTCGTCGATTATCGCGGATCGAGCGACGTTGCAGTCGGCGCCGGCGACAAAGGGTTTGTTTGTTTCTTTCAACATCTCGACGCTGATGTCGACGTAGCGCTTCAGCGTTGAAAGTTCGCGCCACGTGCCGGCGCCGACGTGTGCGGCGATCGTTTCGCCGTTGGCCATGGCTTTTGGGTAAACGTCGGTTACGGAATCGGAGAAGACGCCACGCGGGATGTAATCGAAGATTCGCGGTTCGAGGATGTGGATGCCGGTGAACATCAACGGCGTCTGGCATCGGTTATCAGGCATGCCGCGGAAACCCGTGACGCGTCGCTCGTGGGTTTCCACCACACTGAAACGTTCGCGCTTTCTGTTTTGCAACAGCACGAGTGTCGCGAGCGCGTTCATGCTGCGGTGCGTCTCGAGCGCGGCGTTGAGATCGATGTCGGTGATGATCTTGCCGTTGACGACGAGAAACGTTTCGTGTTCGAAGAACTCGCGCGTGTTGTCGAGCGCGCCGCTCGTGCCGAGGATCACGGGTTCTTCCACGTAGTGGAGTTTGACGCCAAACTGGCTGCCGTCGCCGAGTGCTGCACGAACCGACTCAGGCCGGTGGTGCAAGTTAACGGCGATGTCGTCGAAACCGTAACCCGCGATGTACTCCGCGACGTAACCGACGAGCGGTTTACCCAGGATCGGAATGGCGGGTTTGGTGCGATCTTCGGTGAGCGGCCAAAGCCGTGTGCCGTAACCGGCCGAAAGAATTATCGCGCGCATGTGTTGGGAATTAACGAGCTCATCCGCGGCCTACGAAGCCTTGGACGACGCGTCGCGCATCACGAGATCGAAGGTACCGGGGGCGACTTTGCGAAAGCGGGTGTTGCGATTGAGGGACACGGCAACGCTGATGGTCGGGTTTTGGCCGGTGAAACGGAAGCCACCTTCGAGCAGTCGATTGTAGAGTTCGTTGACGTGCAGTGGCCCACCTTCTTCGCGCAGCAACAGCGTGACGGCCTGGGGAATCGTGCGGTCCATGAAGCGATCGCTCAGGGCTTCGACGTTGTCGCGAACCGTCGGGATCTGTGTTCGACGATCGATCGGGTTTTGCGTGCGCGCGATCGGTGGTTGTGGACGTGGTGGCGGTGGCGTGTACGTGGGTGGTGGCTGAACGTACACAGACGAACGCGGATGGGCCGGCCGTTGCGATTGGTGCATCGCGGCTTCAAGTTCCGCATCGGACGGCAAACCGAACGACAGATTGTTTGACGCGAGCACCGTGGAGACCAGCCGGTAGATTGCCGCTTCGGTCTGACTGGCAAGCAGATCCATCTCGGCTAGCTCGGCGCGCACGCTGTCTGCCTCGGCTTCTAACTCCCGCAGCCGCGCGGCGAGATGCATTCGCGCCGCCCGCGACTGGCGCAGGCTCTGTTCAAGACGTGACAGCAGGTGCTCGTTGGGCCTATCCATCGCGGCAGATTCTAAGACAGGATTAACAGAATTAACAAGATTTTTAACGATCCCGGTTGAGGATATAGGCCGGGAGTTCGCGCAGCGAGTCGCTGTAGTCTGAATCGGGCAGGTTTTCGAGAGCGGCGCGGGCGTTCTCGGCGTACTCGTCGGCGCGGGCGCGCGCACGTTCGAGCGAGTCGGTGCGACGGAGCGCGGTGAAGAGATCTTCTTGAGTGACCGCGTCGTAATTGCCGTCGCGTATGACGCGTTGAATCATTTCGAACGTCGAAGGATCCGCCTCGCGCAGGAAGATCAACGGCAACGTGACTTTGCCGCCCAACAGATCGGCGCCCACCGCTTTACCAAACGTGTCTTCAGTCGATGTGAAATCCAACAGATCATCGATCAACTGAAACGCCGTGCCGAGATTAAGTCCATAATCCCGCAACGCCGTTTGCTGTTGCTCCGTAGCGCCACCGAGAATCGCGCCAATCTCACAACTCGCGCTGAACAGATAAGCCGTCTTGCGCCTCAAGACGTCGAGGTAGTGCGCCTCGGAAACATCCGCATGGCCCAACAACGTCAACTGCAAGATCTCGCCTTCCGTCATCTTGCGCGTGACGCTCGTGAGAATGTCGAGTATCGGCAACGATCGCTCCGCTAAACTCGTTTCGAACGCCGACATGTAAAGCCAGTCGCCCATCAACACCGCAGTCTCGTTGCCGTAGAGCGCGTTGACAGTGGGACGATTCCGGCGCGTGTCTGCTTTGTCGATGATGTCGTCGTGAACGAGTGTGGCCGTGTGCAGAAACTCCATCACCGTCGCCATGCGAATCGAGTTGTAACGACTGCCTTCACCGCCGACTGCATAGTTTGCAAGAATCGTCAGCGCCGGACGCACGCGCTTGCCGCCCGACTTGCGCAGGTAGTCGCCGAGATAAGCAATCACCTGCACGTTCGAACGCGCCTGGCGTTCAAACTCGATCTCGACCTGTTGGAGTTCGTTCGCGATCAGACTGAAGATCCGGCGCGCGGAAATCCTGGCTTCTTCGTCGAGTGTTAGTGTGTTGCCTGAAAGCGTCATCAGTTTGAACGGTAGTTCGTGAACTGCATGTGAATGCCGAAATCTTTGTCTTTAAGTTTGGCGATGATGTCCTGTAGCGTGTCGCGATCGCGCCCGGTGACGCGCACGACGTCGCCCTGAATCGCAGCCTGGACCTTGGCTTTGCTGTCCTTAATAAACTTTACGACTTCCTTCGCTTTGTCCTGCGGAATGCCTTCCTGGATCTGCGCCCGTTGTCGGACTGTGCCGCCGGCTGCTGGTTCGATCTTGCCGTACGTGAATGCTTTCAACGGCACGCCGCGGCGCACGAGTTTCTGTTGCAGGATGTCGTTCATGTTGCGCAGCTTGGTTTCGTCTTCAGCGCTGAGCACGAGTTCATTCTTTTCGAGCACCACGTCCGCGTGGCTGCCTTTGAAGTCGAAGCGCTGGCGAACTTCCTTAAGAGTCTGGTTGAGAGCGTTTACGATCTCGGCTGAATCGACTTGCGAGACGATATCGAAGGAGTTCTGCTGTGCCATCTGCGTAGTGTTCTTCTGTGTCCAGTGAACGCTGTGTTGGCTGGAGCATAACACATGTGAAAGTTATCTCTAACTACGGTTAAAGCTTTAATTTACCAAGCACTTTAGCTAAATCAAGGCTGCTTCCAGCCGTCGGGAGCTTCGGGCCAGACCCGATCGGGACTGACCGGCTCGGCTTGATCTGGTCCAAGCCGTTCTTCGCGAATCTCGGCGACGATGAAGTTCTCCGGGGCAACGGGTGCGCCCGCGAGACGTCGCAACAGCGCGAGTTGACCCGCGTGCGTCATCGCGTCTGAGAATGGGCCTTGAAGTAAACGCTCCTCAGTCATTCCCTCCAGCAGCGCATCGCCGTTTCTGAGATGTTGGGCCAGCAGGCCGAGATTCTCGTGAAACCGCTCGATCTCTTCCGTGAACGACGCCAGCGGCTCAGGCCAGTAATGACCGCCGACAAAGAAAGTGCGTGCATAACCAAGCACGCTGGCCATGTGGCGGACCAACTCGGCGGGCGTGCGCACCCCCTCGCCGATGCGGAACGATCCAAAATCTTCCGGCGCCTCACGCAAAGCCTTCTGCGTGCGATACGCCAGCGCCGCGAGAAAGTGATTCAGTAGTTTTCTTCGGTCTTCCATTGGGTGACTTTTTGAGCTCAGCGTTAGCGTTTTGAGTTCAGCCTTTAGGCTGCCGTTTGGTGCTGCAAGCTAAGCTTGAACTGGCTTTGCCCGAAAAGTAGTGGTTAATACTTTGCTCGGCTTCGCCGCCGGATGTGAGGCGAGGCTACGCCTCGCCGTCCAGCTCTAGATTTCGAAAGGGGCTGTGCCCCTGGTCCGGGCTGTGCCCCAAGGTTTATCGGCCGAAGGCTGGACCAGGGCCTAGCCCAGCCAATGCTGAACTTTTAACCGGCGAGGCTTAGCCTCGCCTCACATCCGGCGGCGAAGCCGAAACATTCGGCGGCGAAACCGAACAACCCATTGTGCGTTAGGAACCCTGAAACACGGTTTCGGCGTCGACCTCGAGCATCTCGATGACTTGTTGGGGTGGTTCTTTCGGGGCCAGATCGGCGGCGAAGCGGACGCAGTTTTTGTTTGCCGCTTTTGCTTCGTACATCGCGGTGTCGGCGCAGGCAATAAGTTGCTGGGGAGAGGATGCGTGTTTTGGAAACGCGGCCACACCAAAACTCGCCGTCAACGAAAGCTGCAAACGACGTCCGCCCGTGAATTGATGTCTCAGAATCTTGTGCCGGATGCGTTCCGCGACTGTGCCCGCGAGCTCGATGCCGGTGTCGGGAAGTACGATAACGAACTCGTCGCCACCGTAACGGGCCACCGCATCCGTATCGCGTATCGAAGAAAGAATCACGCCGGCCATTTCCATCAACACGTGCGAGCCGACGAGGTGACCATGCACGTCGTTGATGCGTTTGAAATCGTCGAGATCGAGAAACAGCGCTGCGACACTCGAACCATAACGCCGTGCGCGCCGGATCTCGTTCAGCAGGAACTGACGCAGGTAACGCGCGTTGTGGAGTTTGGTCAGATCGTCTGTTTGCGACAGGCGTTCAGCTTCAGCGATGCGCACTGCGTTCGCGAGTGCAGAAGCGATCGGTAACGAAAGCGAATCGAGCAGCGCAACGTCAGTCTTCTTAAACGCACGCGCGCCGGAGCCCTCACGAATGCCTTCGATCACGCCAAGTATTCGTTCGCCGCAAATCAACGGCACGGCAAGCACAAACTGACCACGCTCTTTTCGTTTGACGATGCCCATGCCCGCCGCCGCACGTTTCACCGCTCGACTCTCCGATCCGATCGGCAGATCCGCTTCGCCGGTCAACACACGACGCCATTCTTCTTCGCTGCGGCTGCTTGCGCCGTGTTGGCCCGGACGGCGAACCGCAATCGCTTCGAGCGTCGCGCTCTCGACGCCTTTCTCTTCGGAGAACAAATAGATGGCCCAGCGGTCGGCGCGAATCAGTTGTTCCAAACCAGCCAGCGCAGTGTTTGCCGCGCCACTCTGATCGCTGATGAAGTGCAACGAAGCGACGAGATCAAACGCCGCTCGTAAATCATTGAATTTGATCTTGGGCGGCAACGATGAACAACCGCGTCCGGCAGGTTTTTCGACGATCTCCGGTAGCCGCAGTTCACCCGAAGCGCCCTGGCCTTCAATCTCTCGCAGCAACGCCGGAAGTTGCGCCGATTTGTCCGCAATTGCGAGAAAACCGAGCCGTTTTAGCGTCGCGCCGTCGAGACTGCGCAGGTTCAGACTCTGATATCCGTTCATCTGCCGCCGGCACGCAACTAGCGGCGCGCCGGGCCAAAACGCCTTTGCGTGATTGATGGCCGTATGCAGTTCAACCATGTCCGCGCCCGGCACCACTTCGTAAAGCACCGCGAGCGGCGGTGGACCATCAAGGTCGGAGAGTCCGCTTTGATTCTTCCGTTGCTGCGCCAGCGCCACCTCGACTTCCACTTCGCGCAGACCCTCGATCAGAGTCTTCACACCAGCCTGCCGCAACGCCTCGATTAACTCGTAGGCCGGTGCTTCATGAGCATCTGTCAATAGAATTACGTGACTCGACACGCTCGTAGATCTCTCCGACTCAGGATCGGCCGCGCGCGGTGCGGCCGGAAAGTGAAACTTTGTATTGACTGCTGTTGCCCTGCGGGTCTTGCGCTTCGACTGTTACCTCGCGCGTCCCGGCAGGAATTATCAACTGGATTTGAAACGAACCGTCCGGGTTAACGATCGTTTCGCGTCCGCTTAATCTGATCGTTGTGCCAGGCTCGGCGCGTCCGCGAACAAGATAAAGATTGCCGCCGAGCAGTTCAGCGGTAAGGTTAGAAGCGCCGACTTGCGATCCCGTTCCGCGTGTCGCCACGATGAACTTCAACGGATCGCTCCAGTCGCTGGCCTGACCAGTCGAGGCCGTCGCGCGCACGCGCCAGAAGTAAACTCCCGGACGCAGATCGCTCGCGGCCAACTCAGTCGCCTGTAACTGATCGCGTTCGATGACTTTTCCGTCGGTGACGAAGAACGGCGACGTTGCTACTTCAACGCGATAGTAAGCAGGCGTTCCCGACTGCGGCCGTTGCCATTTCAAAGCGATGCTCGCAGCGCCGTTTCCGCCGACAAAAACTTTTTCGAGATCGTGTGGTGTGGAAGGCTGCGGCACGTCGAGCAGTTTTTGCGCGGTTGAGAGACGGCCGGAGTTGTTGACTGAAACGTACTCACCACCGCGAATCGAAGTCTTTTCGCCGGCGCTGTTCGTGGTTTCGATCGCACCAGTCGAAACACGGATTTCTTCAGTGCCTTCAGGATTGACTCCGAAACTCGCGCTCGTGCTTTGACTCATCGTGCTCTTGGTCTTCGGAGTTTCGACGACGTTTGTAGTGCCGTCAGCCTGCTGCTCGGTGCGTACGGAGAGTTGTCCGCTGTCGACCTTGACGTGAACGTTGGTTCGTTTGCCGTCGTCGGCGCGGGCGTTGTCGCGCACGATGATGGTGCTGTTTGGTTTGACGACGAGCGTCGAACCGTCGGCGAGACCGATGCGGGCGCGGCCGTTGGCCTGCGTTTGCACTGTGTCGCCGGGGTAGAGCTGCGTGTCGGTGTTCGCGGGGATCGTCTCGCGCGTGGCCGCCCGGACGACGCGCACGTCACCTTCAAAAGAGATGAACCGGGCGCCGGCCGGATAATTCATTTGCGCTACGTTTTTGAAGGGATTGCCATACATCCACACGTAAACCGCAGCGCCGGCGGCGAAGATGCAGAGGACTAAACCGGCGATCATCAGATAGACGAAGCGCTTCTGAATGATCCACCAATCATAGGCAAAACGACTGGTCCTATTCGCCACCATTTTTCTATTCGTGGAGGGGGTCCAACCTCGGGTTGAGATCAGCGCGGTCCTGCTAAGGGCTTGAGCCGCACGTTTGTCAGGGCGTGAGTCCGGCGGGTTGAAAACCGCCGATTTCCAGGCAGCAACACTACCAGTTCAGGAATTTAGCACAGGGACGCGAAAACGTTCAAGCACGTTTAAAGCAAAGCGGTTTTTCTACTTATTCGGTTGGGATCGTCTCGTCGCCCATGAAATCGGGAGGTAAATCGACTTTCATGGTGTTATCGGGCTTGGCCGGAATGAGCAGGGACGCCACAACCGAACCGACCAAAACCAGCGCCACAAAGACCAGCGAAATCCAGATCGGAATTACGACGCCTATGGCCGCGATCAGCATTTTCAGGCCGATAAACGTGAGTACAATCGCCAATCCGGTGCGCAGGTAGCGAAACTTTTCCACCACGCCCGCGAGCAGGAAGTACATCGAACGCAGGCCGAGAATCGCAAAAACGTTCGAGGTGTAGACGATGAACGTGTCTCTCGTAATGGCGAAGATCGCCGGAATCGAGTCGACCGCAAACACCAGGTCCGTCACTTCCACGACCATCAAAACCAGCAGCAGCAATGTTCCGGTGCTCTTGCCGTTAACTTTTGTGAAAAACTTCTCGCCTTCGTAGTGCCGCGTGATCGGCAGAAATCGCGTCACTGCGCGAACGACAAAATTCTGGTCGGGGTGAATCTCGACCTCGTCGTGCCGAAACATCTTGATACCGGTGTAAACGAGGAACGCACCGAAGATGTAAATGATCCAGTGGAAGCGGTTGATCAGCGCCGCGCCGACGAAAATCATCGTCAAACGCATGATCAGCGCGCCCATCACGCCCCAAAACAGCACGCGATGCTGAAACTTCGCCGGTACCTTGAAGTAGGAAAAAATCAGCAGGAAGACGAACAGGTTGTCGACGGAAAGCGATAACTCGATCAGATAGCCGGTCAGAAACTCCAGCCCGCGCGTCGAGCCCTGGTAATGAAAGACGAGCGCGCAGAAAATCATGGCGAGCGTCACCCAGACGCCGCTCCAGATCCACGCTTCACGGTAATGAATTGTGTGAGCTTTGCGATTGAAGAGCCCGAGATCCAGGCTCAACATCGTGACTATAAAGATACTGAATCCCAGCCACAGCCAGGTCGAGCCGCTCAGTGCATCCATGCAGGGCAGTAAAATAGCATCTGAGTTTCGTAGTAGCAAACTAAGGAGTTCTGAGTCAGCGTACGCGTTATGAGTTCAGCCTTTAGGCTGTCCTGAACAAAGCAAGCTAAAGCTTGAACTCAAAACGCGTACGCTGAGCTCAAGACGCGTGCGCTAAGGTCAAAACGCGTTCCGCGCCGGTTGTCAGTTGTCCCGTATCTCCCTTACAATCCGCGGTTCGCCCTCGAAAGGTTATAAATAATGCTCAAACAATTAGGACGTCTCGAACGAACCCGCAACATTGTCATCCTCGGCTTTGCGCTACTGATGGCCGTCAGCTTGATCTTCTTCTACGCCCCCAGCCGCACCGCCAGCACTATCGATCCGACCAAGAACACGGAATCCGTGGCCAAGGTCGGCTCCGACCACATCACCGTCGCCGAACTCGCCCGCAGGCGAGAAAGCATGTTGCAGGCGTATGGACCGCAAATCGCCTCGATCGGCACCAGCCGCATGTTTCTCGACGGTTTGATCAAGGGCCGTGTGATCGTGCAGGAAGCCGAGCGCCTCGGTCTTGGAGCCAGTGATGCGGAACTGAAAGAACGGCTGATCAAGGAGTTCAGCGACGCTTCCGGCGGATTCGTTGGTTACGAGCGCTACAAAGAGTCAGTCGCGGGGCGTTATGGCGACACTGACACTTACGAAAACGAGATGCGCAATTTGATCGCGCAGCAGAAGTTGCGAGCATTCGTTACCGCGAGCGTCAACGTTTCTGACGAGGAAGTGCGTGAAGAGTACAAGCGCCGCAACACCTCGTTTGACGTCAACTATGTTTCACTTACCGCGGACAAACTCGCGGAGAAGATCCAGCCGAGCGATGAAGAGCTACGCAGCTATTTCGAGAGTCACAAGACTGACTATCGCTATCTCGAACCGCAACGCAAAGTTAAATACATGTTCGTCAACATCGAGAAGGCCGGTTCGAAGCTAAACATCTCCGATGCGGATCTGAAAGCGACCTACGATCAGTTAGATCCGAAGTTCAAAGAGGCTGGCGTCAAGATTCAGCAGATCATGTTGAAAGTCGCGCGCCCGAACCTCGATGGGCAAGTCGAGCAGAAGACGAAGGAGTTGATCGCCAAGCTGACGAAGGATGGTCCGACTGTTAGTGAGCAGGCGTTTGCCGATGCAGCGAAGGGAAACTCAGAAGATCCCACCTCGGCGCGGAACAATGGCTATCTCGCGGCCCCATACAAGCCAAACGCAAACAAACCGCACGCCTTGTACGATCGCGCGGAGACGATGACGGTTGGCCAAATCACGGACGTTCCGATTCGCTATGCCGGCAACTTTTACATTCTGCGTCGTGGTGATTCTGTTCCGAAGACGTTTGAACAGGCGAAGCCGGAACTGCTGGTTTCCGCTCGCAATCAACGTGGCTACGGCGTCGCGTTGGAACTCGCCAAGAAGGTGGCGGCGCGTTTGAAGGAAACGAAGGACCCGCAAAAGGTGGCCCAGGAGTTTGCCGCGCAGGCCAACATGGCGCCCGCCGATATGGTGCGCGAAACTGGTTATGTGAAACCCGGCGACGATGTGCCAAACATCGGCGCGAACCAGCAGTTTGAGCAGGAGTTGGCGAAGCTCAACAATGCGGGCGACGTAGCCGATCAGGTTGGTGTTAAGGACGGTTTCGCGATTCCGATGCTTGTCGACAAGAAGGATCCGCGTGTTCCTGAGTTCGACGAAGTGAAAACCAGGGTCGCGGACGCGATGAAGCAGCAACGCGCGAAGGAACAGCTCGATCAGAAAGCGAAGGAGTTGGCTGCGAGTTTGAGCAGTGCTGACGCGGTTAAAGCAGCGGGCGAGAAGGATGGCTTCGACTCCGGTTTTGAAGAAGGCTGGAAGTTGAGTTCGACGTTAGGGAAAGCCGGGACGAGCACCGCGATCGACGACGCGATCTACAATCTGAAACAAGGCGAAGTCAGCAAGACGCCGATCAAGGTTGACGATAAGTGGGTGATTGTCGGGATCGTGAAGCGGAGCGAACCGGACTTCACGGCGTTCAATGAAGCCGAACGCGACCGGTTGAAACAGCAACTGCTCGGCGCGCGTCAGAACCAGGTCTTTGAAGATTACATTGCCAAAGTGCAGGAGAAGATGAAGCAGGACGGCAAGATCACGATCTACGATAAGGTGCTGAAAGAACTCGACGAACAGCAGGCTGCTTCTGCACCTGAACCGGCGCTACCACCGGGATTCAACTTCCCAACTAAGTAGCCACAAAAAGGCACAAAAAGCACAAAAGGCACAAGACAGTTTAGGTAATTACCGTAACTGACTTGTGCTTTTTTGTGCCTCTTGTGCCTTTTGTGCTTCTTCGTGGCTCTAGTTGCCACCAAGCATTGGCCCAACATCGGCCTGCGGCACGGCGGTACGTATCTGTAACTCATTCGCCGCGGTCACGATCTTCATATTCGCCAACGCGCTCTTCGCCAGCACGCCTTTCGCTCCCGACATGCGCATTACAAACAAAGCGCCAAACTGTTTCAGACCTTCGATCGTGTCGCCGAGGTTCTTCGCTGCCTCCGCACTCACTGCCCGCGCCGCTAAAAACAGTTCCAGATCTCTTTCAGTCGAACCAACCGAGCCGTAGACCTGTCGCAACTTGCTCAGGTCCGTAGCAATCGGCGCATTGCCGATGTCCAGGTTGCGGATCAACTGTTCCGTGACGTTGCTGCCGAAGCCGATGAGCGCGTTCGGATCGCGGCTGGCCAAAGCGATCAATTCCGCATTAGCTCTCGTACGCGAGCGCGCGGCGTCGATTGCGGCGTGTACACCCGCAACATCGCCGAGCGCGAGCACCGTCGTGTCGAGTGGCGCCGCGGCGAGTTCGTCGATACGAAAACTAAACATGCCAAACAGTCGAATACTCTGATCGAGTTTGAAGATGTAGATCGTTTTGCCTTGATACTTCTCCTCACGATACGCACCGTTCGACGCGACTCTTCCCGCCGCAACCATCGCCGCCGGATTGAACTCGCCGTTTGCCAAGGCGACAGTTTGCGCTTTCGTCACGCCCTCGGCAGGAAAGAGGTAGCGCACGCCCACCGCGATCTGCTCGAACATGCGCGGGTCGATACCGGTGCGCGTTTTAAACGCGTCGATACTGGCATTAACCTCGGCCAACTTCGCGGGATTCGAGGCGAGTATTTGCGGCATCGCCTCGCTCAGCAGCAGCCGCATTTTCACCTGCGCCACCGCGTCGGATTGCGGTAACGACGCGAGCAGTCCCGTGCGAGCAGGCGTGTTGTTGCGCGCACGTGTTTGCGCCAGAACCTGCGACGAGCAAACGGCCAAAACAACGATTGCGAGGTTTAGAAATTTTCTTTTCACTACGAAAGCCTTTCCAGGGAATTTGCTGTAACGGGAGATTGAGTGAATTTGAAGCCCGCACTGCGATGCCGCGAAGAGTTTCTCAGGTTGGCTCCTTCGGCTGAAGTTTCAAACGCTGAAGCAGGTCGGGCATTGCAATCTTTTCGTAACCCTCCGGTATTTGAAAAACACTCTCGTCGACGTCGAGTGCGATCTCTGATAATTCCATCGTCACGCGCTTGCCATCGCCGGACGTCGTTTCGGATTTGATTGGCATGTGCAATGTCTCGTCGATCCAAATCAGGGTTTCATTGACGCTGACGTTTGTTCCAGCGGAACTGTTAACAACCACGCGATACTTTTGCGCCGTGCGGCCGTTGACAGTTTCGGTAGCGATTTGCTGATAGCTCGTCGCGATCGGCTCGGTGTGCAGCAGTCGATCGGGCGAACTTTCCGACTCTTCGTCGATCGCGGATGTGTCTTCTGTCTTAGTCAGGTCTACAAAAACTTTTTCATCCGGCACGAGCAGAAACTTTCCCTTCGGCAGGTAAAGATAGACCACGCGCCGTTGCCACATTTCCGTTTCGTCGCGGCGCAGTTCGCCGTCTCGCGCCACGCGGTTTTTTGTGACGACCGTTTCGCCTGTTGCGTTTACGCTCGTGATCGTGCGCGTGGCTCGATAGCGCTCAGGTTCTTTTGTCTGGAATGGTGGAGTTGAAGAGACAACCGTCTCGTTGGTGTTGGTTTCGGTGGCGACTCTTTGGCTTGGCGCGCAGGAGAGCGTGATGAGAGCGACAGAGAACGAAGCAAACAGCGTCTTCTGGCGCGTCCACATCGCGCTCACACTCGTTCCAGCAACAGGGCCAAACCCATGCCGCCGCTAACGCACAACGTTGCGAGTCCGAGCTTCGCTTCGCGCTTTTGCATCTCGTGGACCAGTGTGGTCGTGATCCGCACGCCGGTGCAGCCGATTGGATGGCCCAACGCGATGGCGCCGCCGTTGACGTTCAAACGTTCCGCGTCAAATTTGAGCTCGCGATCGCAGGCGATGACCTGGGCCGCGAAGGCTTCGTTGAGTTCGATCAGATCGATCTGGTCCAACGTCAGGTCTTGGCGTGCGAGTAGTGCGCGTACAGCGGGCACTGGGCCGATACCCATGATGTCGGGCGCGACGCCGGAGATCTCGTAATCGACGATGCGTGCCTGTGCTTTCACGCCCGCTCGTTCGAGACCTGCTTCACTTAACACGACCAGTGCTGACGCGCCGTCAGTGATGCCCGAGGAGTTTCCGGCAGTGACGCTGCCGTCTTTGTAGAACACGGGCGGTAGCTTTGCCAGATCGGCGAGCGTCGTGCCGGCGCGACAGTGTTCGTCCTGCGTGAAGTTCGTCGTTTCGTTTTTACGGCCTGCGATCTCGAGCGGCATCACTTCGTCTTTGAACCGGCCCGAGTTGATCGCGGCTTCAGCCTTTTGCTGCGAGCGCAAGGCAAAGTCGTCCTGCTCTTCGCGAGAGATTTCGTATTGGCGCGCGAGCTTCTCGGCCGTTTGGCCCATCATCAGCCCCGAAAGCGGATCGTTGAAGCCGTCGCGATACATGCCGTCGACGAGTTGGGTGTTGCCCATGCGCATGCCCCAGCGTGCGCCTTCGGCGAAGTATGGAACGCGCGACATGCTCTCGGTGCCGCCGGCGAGCACGGCGTCGGCACGGCCCAACATGATCTCCTGCGCGGCGAGAATGATCGCTTTGATTCCCGAGCCACAGGCTTGATTGACCGTGAAGGCCGGGATGGTTTCGGGAACGCCGGCGCGAAAAGTGATTTGCCGCGCGACGTTTGGACCACCGCCCGCTTGTCGCGCGCAACCCCAGATCGAATCGTTGATCTGATCCGGCGAGATGTTCGCGCGTCGCAACGCTTCCTTTGCAACCGCGACGCCCATGTCAGCGGCCGTCCATGACTGCAACGTGCCGCCAAATTTGCCGATAGGTGTTCTTACTGCACCTGCGAGATAAATGTTCTTCATTTCAGTTGACGAAAATGGTAGCACAGGGTAGAAGCTTTCCAACAAAGCCTCACGTTATGTTCGAAAGCCTCACATCTCTTGCTTCGGCTGAAGCTGCACGAGCACAGATCGCGGATCTCTTTCGCCAACACGCCGAATGGTTTTGTACTGCCGGACGCGGTGAGACTTACGCGCTGCGCCGTGACGAAATGGATATTTCCACGGCACACGGACGGCTGATGTTATCGTGCTGGACGGAGAAGGGAAGCCGTTCGTGGCGCATCCTCGGTTGGGAATGGAACGGCCAAACGTTGCTGTTGCAGGCGTCGCGTCGACTCGGCGCCGAGTTACCGTTGATTGAACTGGTTCCGCGTGCGTCGGCGTTGGCGATGGCCGCGACGATCCGTGCGGCGCGGCAGCTTCGGTGCGAAAAGTTGGCCCAGCTTGCGTGCGCCGCTCAACCTCAAGCACGCATCGAGCGTTGCGCTTTAAATCGCGGCACGCGGCCGGGGCAACCGGGCCGTTACGCGCGCATCATCCTGCACCGCAAACTGACGCGAATTGCAGTTACCGGTCCGGTGGTCGCAAGCCAACCCGCTTCAGTCGATGCGTTCTTGTCGTCGACGTTGTTGTGGTTCAAACGAACTGCCGATCGCGTCGCTAAGCCGCCTTACATCGAACAACTCTGGTTGCTTGTCTCAGCCGAATTACTCAAACCGCTGCTTTATCGTGTGGCGCTGTTGCGCGAAGGTTTGCGCGAGCAGATTCGTGTCTTTGTCGTTGATAAGGATCTCACCACTATAACGCCTGCGGAACCTCTCGAACGGCGCGAACTATGGAAGAAGAAACTTACCTCGTTTCCCCCGGTGCCCGCGGCCACGATAAC
>DATELP010000215.1:0-18214 GCA_035276425.1 Pyrinomonadaceae bacterium | reverse complement strand
TTCCTTGACCTCAACATCAGTTCCGGAACTCAGCCGGGCAAATATGCTTTGCTGCTGGAGACAAAAGCTGGTAAAGCGGAAGTGCCGTTTACCATTACGGGAAGTCTTAACACGGATAAAAACTTTCAGGGGATAAATAACGATGACGTGATCTACCTGATCATGATCGATCGTTTTGCGGATGGAGATCGAGCGAACAATGCGTCAGATGATTTTCACAACCCGCGCTCCTATCACGGCGGCGATCTGCGCGGCATCATCGACCGTCTGCCGTATCTGAAAGATCTCGGCGTCACCGCGGTGTGGTTGACTCCTTGGCACGACAACTGGAACGGCGTGAATCGCTGCGACAAGCCGTGGTGTCCGAACACGTATTATCACGGCTATCACGCGATCGATTATTACGCGGTCGAAGATCGTTTCGGCGATCTCGCGACGTTGCGGGAACTGGTCGACAAAGCGCATGCGCTCGGTTTGAAAGTCATTCAGGACCAGGTGGCGAATCACGTTGGTTCGCAGCATCCGTGGGTCAAGGATCCGCCGCTGCCAAACTGGTTTCACGGCACGCTTGCCGATCATCAGCGCAACACTTTCCAAAACAGCGTCCTCCTTTCGCCGCACTCGCAGCCGCAAGACGTGCGCAAGGTGCTCGACGGCTGGTTCAGCGACGACCTGCCGGACATGAACCAGGAAGAACCGGAAGTCGCGCGTTACGAGATTCAGAATGCGTTGTGGTGGGTTGGCGTCACCGGGATCGACGGCATTCGCCAGGACACGATTCAGTACATGCCGCGGACGTTCATTCGCGATCTGTCTCTGTCGCTGCACCGCCAATACCCGAAGCTGTGGATGGTGGGCGAGGTTTTCGAACGCGACGCGGCGCACACCGCATTTTTTATCGGCGGCCATACGGGTTGGGACGGGATTGATACAAAACTCGATTCGGTTTTTGATTTCGCGCTTTGGAACACTTCGCTCAATGTTTTCACAAACAAACTTCCGGTGCGCGCGTTGCGTGATCAGTTGAAGTACGACGCGCTTTATCCAGATCCTGCGAAGCTCGCGGTGCTCGCGAACAATCACGACACGCCGCGCTTTCTGTCGCTCGACGGCGCAAACGTGACCGGCGCGATGTTACACACGGCTTTTATCTTGAGCGTGCGTGGGATTCCGCAGCTTTATTACGGTGAAGAGATCGCGATGGAAGGCGGCGAAGATCCGGATAACCGCCGCGACTTTCCCGTGCGGGCTTTTGACGCGAAGGGGCGCAATGAGAAAGAACTTGAGATGTTGGCTTGGACCCGGGATTGGATTCGTTTGCGGCGCGAACATTCTGCGCTGCGTCGCGGACGTCTGATCGATCTCATTTACGACGACAATGTTTACGTCTTCGCACGGCAGGACAATACTGAAACAGTGGTCATCGCCATCAACCGCCAAGACAAGGAGCAAGACGTGACGCTGCCATTCAACGCGCTCACGCCGCTGCTTGGAAAAATCCGTGTAATCCGTGGCAAAAACGTTGTTCTTCCACCTAACTCAGCAGTCGCTTTCAAAGCATCATGAACTTTCCTCGAGCCAGTGGAATCCTGCTTCATCCGACCTCGTTGCCGGGCGTCTTTGGTACCGGCGATCTTGGACCAGAGGCGTACAAGTTTGCCGACTTCCTCGTGAGCGCGGGGCAAAGTCTGTGGCAAGTGTTGCCGCTTGGTCCGACTGGTTATGGCGACTCGCCGTATGCGTGTTTCTCGGCGTTTGCGGGGAATACGGCGCTCATTAGTCCCGAGAAGCTGAACATCGAATTTCAAACTGATAAAAACGAGATCTTACGTCGCGCTTATCAGAACTACAGGAGAACGACGGATACGAACCTTCGCAGCGACTTTGAGACCTTCGCCCAACGCGAAGCGCACTGGCTCAACGACTACGCACTCTTCCGCGCGTTGAAGGACGCACACAACGGCGTGGCGTGGAACGATTGGGAACCGGAGTTTGCGAGCCGCACGCCTTCCGCACTCACACGTGCTCGCGAAGAATTGCGCGAGGAGATCGAAGCGCAGAAGTTCTACCAGTTTCTCTTCTTCAAGCAGTGGTTTGCGTTGAAAAACTATTGCAACGAGCGCGGCATCAAGATGGTCGGCGACTTGCCGATCTTCGTGGCCCAGGACTCCGCCGACGTTTGGACCAATCCCGATCAGTTTAAGTTGGACAAAGACGGCCGTCCGCTCGTCGTTGCCGGCGTGCCACCCGACTACTTCAGCGCCACGGGTCAGCTTTGGGGCAATCCGCTTTACAACTGGGAACGCATGAAAGCCGACGGTTTCAAGTGGTGGATCGAACGCGTGCGCGCGACGCTAAAGGTCGTCGACATGGTGCGCGTGGACCACTTCCGTGGCTTCGCGGCGTGTTGGGAAATTCCCGGCGGCGACAAAACGGCGGAGCGCGGGCAGTGGGTTGATGCGCCGGGCAAAGAACTGTTCGCCGCGATTCGCCAGACGTTGGGCGAGTTGCCGATCATCGCCGAAGATCTCGGCGTGATCACGCCGGACGTCGTGGCGCTGCGTGATGAATTCGGTTTTCCCGGCATGCGCATTCTTCAGTTTGGTTTTGGCGGCGACACGAAGAACATCGACCTGCCACACAACTACATCGCAAACGTCGTCGCGTACACCGGCACGCACGACAACGACACGACTGTCGGTTGGTTTCAGAGCGTCGCGGGTGAGGGTTCGACGCGTACTCAAGAGCAGATCGATCGCGAGCGTCAATTCTGTTTGGACTACCTGAACAGCAACGGCGAGGAGATTCACTGGGACTTCATTCGTGCGGTGTTTGCGTCGGTCGCAAACACAGCGATCGTGCCGTTACAGGACGTGCTCGGCCTCGGCGCCGAGGCGCGGATGAATCTTCCGAACAGCACGGAAGGAAACTGGTCATGGCGCTACCGCGCCGGCGCGTTGACCGACGACATCGCAGCCCATCTCAAAAAGCTGGCCTCACTCTACGGACGACTTCTTGTCTGTGTTCTCTGTGTTTGTCTGTGGCCGTTAATCGGTTTTGCCCAATTAAAGGTCGACCCGCCAAGCTGGTGGACCAGAAGCTCGCTCAGCCCGGTCCGCCTATTAATTCGCGGCACAAACCTGAAGAACGCACCTGTGCAGATTAGCGGCGCAGGCGTGCGTGTTATCGGCTCACCAAAAATCAACGAACGTGGCACTTACGCTTTTGTCGACGTCGCGATCTCTCCGAACGCACAACCCGGCCAACGCACCATAACGATCGGCCCCGCGCGTGGTTCGTTTGAAGTGCTTCCGCCACTGAATCGCCAAGGCCGTTTCCAGGGTTTCTCGCCATCCGACGTGCTTTACCTCGCGATGATCGATCGCTTCAGCGATGGCGATAAATCCAACAATGAGCCGCCGCAATCGCGCGGCATCTACGATCCCGGAAACAAGTTCTACTACCACGGCGGCGATCTTCAGGGCGTGATCGACAAACTTCCTTATCTCAAAGACCTCGGCATCACCGCAATCTGGTTGACGCCGTGGTATGACAACTACGATCGCCTGAATGAAATCGAGTTGAAGGAAGGGAAGCCCAGCACAGGCTTTCATGGTTACAACCCGCAGGACTTTTACGCAGTCGAAGAACACTTCGGGTCGTTGGCTAAACTGAAAGAGCTCGTCGATGTAGCGCACCGATCCGGAATCAAGATCATTCAGGATCAGGTCGTCAATCACACTGGTCCATATCATCCGTGGGTTGACGATCCGCCCACACCAACGTGGTTCAATGGCACCAAGTCAAACCATCTGAAGAACGTCTTTCAAACGTGGGTGCTCCACGATCCGCGTCCGGTCGAACAACTGAAGCGCGAAACAATGGAAGGCTGGTTTCTCGATTTTCTTCCCGATCTCAACCAGCACGACCGTGAAGTCTCACGTTACCTGATTCAGAACACGTTGTGGTGGATCGGAGTCAGCGGGCTCGACGGCATTCGGATGGACACGTGGCAGTACGTGCCGAATGAGTTCTGGCGCGATTGGAATGTGGCGCTCAAGCGCGAGTTTCCGAATTTCAAGGTCGTCGGTGAAGTGAAGGATGGCGACGTGGTCCATACGTCGTTCTTCCAGGGCGGACGTGTGCGGTTTGATGGTGTAGATTCCGGCCTGGATTCGCTTTTGGACTTTCCGCTCTTCTATTCGATCAGGCACGCCTTCGCCGAAGGTGGCTCCGTAGACGGCCTCCCGAAGACGCTCGCGCGAGATTACCTTTACACAAACTCTGACATCCTCGTGACCTTGCTCGGCGGCCATGACGATGGACGCTTCATGAGCGAGAAGGGCGCGACGATCGCGGGACTGAAGCTGGCAAATACGTTTCTGTTGACCACGCGCGGCGTGCCGCAGCTTTATTACGGCGATGAGATCGCGATGACTGGACCAGACGAGCCGACGACGCGCGGCGATTTTCCCGGTGGTCCACGCACGCAGGAAGAACGCGATCTGTTTGATTACATTCGCCGATTGATTGCTTTGCGGCGTGAACTCGAGCCGCTGAGAACCGGCAAGCTGGTTAATCTGTACGTTTCAGAGCAGCAGTACGCGTATTCGCGCGGAGATGTCATCGTCGTTATTAACAACGACGGTAAGCAAGCTGAGGTCAGTTTGGACACGGATTTCACGGACGGAACACGGATACAAGACCGATTGGGAGTGGCCGCTGAAACAGTAGTGCGTGAGGGAAAGGTGAGCGTCACTTTGCCCAAACGGTCGGCGGCGATCTTCGTGAGGAAGGACCAGTAGATGCAGAAACCACGCTTGAGCTTCTGGCAGATCTGGAACATGAGCTTCGGGTTCCTCGGGATTCAGTTTGGCTGGGGCTTGCAACTCGCCAACATGAGCCCGATCTACAAGTATCTGCAAGCCGAAGAGAGCACGCTTCCGTATCTCTGGCTTGCTGGTCCAATCACCGGCCTCCTGATTCAACCGATCATCGGTTCGATGAGCGATCGCACGTGGAACCGCCTCGGCCGGCGGCGTCCTTATTTTCTGGTTGGCGCAATACTCGCGAGCGTCGCACTGTTTTTCATGCCGGATTCGTCGGCGCTGTGGATGGCCGCGGGTCTGCTTTGGATACTCGACGCCAGCATCAACATCAAGATGGAACCGTTTCGCGCGTTTGTCGCGGACAAGTTGCCGGAAGAACAGCGCACGCTCGGTTTTGTGATGCAGAGTTGGTTCATCGGCATCGGGCAGACGTTGGCAAATGGGTTGCCATACATTTTTTCGGCGCTCGGCGTGGTGGGCGTGATGGCGACGGGCATTCCGCTTTCGGTTGATTACTCGTTCAAGATCGGCGCGATCGTTTTTCTCGTGGCGGTGCTTTGGACCGTGTTGACGACGAAAGAGTATCCGCCGGAAGACATGGAAGCTTTCCTACGTTTGCGCAACGAAAAGAGAGGTTGCCTGGGAGGTTTCGCGGAGATCTTTTCGTCGTTGGCTGAGATGCCCTCCACAATGAAACAACTTGCGGTGGTCCAATTCTTCACCTGGTTTGCGTTGCCGTGCATGTGGCAGTTTTTCGGAATCGCGATTGCGCGCCACGTTTTCCGCGCGCCGGACGAGCACTCTCCGTTGTTTGCGCAAGGAACGGAATGGGGCGGGCTGTGTTTCGCCGCTTACAACGTGGTTTGCTTTCTCATCGCGTTCACGCTGCCGTGGCTCGCGAATAGATTCGGCCGCAAAGCCGTTCACATGATCGCGTTGATTTGCGGCGGCATTGGTCTGATCTCGGTCTTGTTTATTACCAACAAATACCTGCTGTTCGCGAGTATGGCGGGTGTTGGCATTGCGTGGGCTTCGATTCTGTCGATGCCTTACGTGATGCTCTCGACCGCGGTGCCGCCGGCGCGCATGGGTGTGTACATGGGCGTGTTTAATTTGTTCATCGTGATTCCACAGATCGTGATGTCGTTAATCGTGCCGAACATCTTCAACAACGTGCTCGGCGGCGATCCACGTAACGTCGTAGTGTTGGGTGGAATCAGTCTCTTGATCGCCGCTGTAACAGTTTTGATTGTGCGTGACGTACATGAAATCCGTACTTAGATTCTTCTTAATTCCTGTCCTGTTTTTCTCCGCAACGGGTGCTGTGGCCCAACCGCGTCCGGTTCCCGACTGGGTTCGCGACGGCGTTATCTACGAAATCTACCCGCGCGCTTTTTCACAACAAGGAAACTTCAACGGCATCACCGCGCGTCTCGAAGAACTCAAAGATCTCGGCGTCACGATCCTGTGGCTGATGCCGATTCATCCGATCGGCCAGGAAAAGAAGAAGGGAACGATCGGCAGCCCTTACGCGGTGCGCGACTACTACGCGATCAATCCCGATTACGGTACTGGCGATGATCTGAAAAGGCTTGTTAAAGAGGCGCACGCGCGCGGACTGAAAGTGATCATCGACATCGTTGCGAATCACACGTCGTGGGACAGCGTGTTGATGAAGCACCCGGAGTTCTACAAGCGCGATGCGAAAGGCAACATCACTTATCCCTACGATTGGTACGACATCGCCGCTTTGAACTACGACAACCAGCAACTGCGCGGTTACATGATCGACATGCTGAAGTACTGGATTCGTGAGTTTGATCTCGACGGGTTTCGCTGCGATGTGGCGGGTGAAGTGCCGACGGACTTTTGGGAACGCGCGCGCGTTGAACTGGAGAAGGTCAAGCCCGACATCGTGATGCTTGCCGAAGCACACAAGGCCGAGTTGCAGGTGAAGGCGTTCGATCTCGATTATTCCTGGCCGTTGCATAGTGCGTTGGCGAAGGTGTTGTGGGGACAAGCGCCCGCTTCGACGTTGCGCGAAGAGTGGGAGAAAGAGGTCAAGGAGTGGCCCAAGGGCGCATTGCACATGCGCTTTTCTGACAATCACGACGAGCGGCGCGCGATTGCGCGTTTTGGTGAACCGGCGGCGCTCGCGGCTTCAGCGTTCATGTTCACGCTCGACGGCGTGCCGATGATCTATAACGGGATGGAGGTCGGCGACACGACTGAATCGGGTGCGCCCGCGTTGTTTGAGAAGTTGCCGATCTTCTGGGCCATTGGCGAACGGCGGCCGGAGTTTCGCAAGTTTTACAAAGAGATGATGGCGCGGCGGCGAGCAAGCTGGGCGCTCAGGCGCGGTTCGCTTGAGTGGGTTAGTAATTCCGACGAGTCGCGCGTGGTGTCGTTTGTGCGGCGTGCCGAAGGTGAAGAAGTTTTGGTCGCGATTAATTTTTCAAATAAGCCTTTCGCTGGAACGGTGCGAGGGGCTAACGTTTCGCTGGCTGCGTGGGAGTCGAAAATCGAGAGCACTAAGGGAGGGGATTCAAAAGCCGATTTGGGATCGAAATCACGGTGGCCCACCGCGGCGAAGAATGGATTTGGAACGTCAGTCACGCTCGACTCGAAAGTCTGGTTTACACTCGCGGATGGTGTGATGACGGAAGTGTTCTATCCGACGATCGATTCGCCGAAAGTGAAGCGGCTTCAGTTGCACGTGCATACTGATGCTGGAGTCGAACAGGAACTCAACGACACGGTTCATCGGCTGGAAGTGCCGTATCCGATCTCGCTGACGTTTCGGCAAATGAACACGGCGAAGAGCGGGCGTTACACGATCGCCAAAACGTACGTCACGGATCCACGCAGAAATTCTGTTCTGATAAACGTGCGGTTCCAGAGTCAAATCCCTTCGCACCTTTCCGCGCATTACGAACCGTCGTTGAAGAACAACGGCAACTCGGCATTGCTATCGAATTGCGGATCCAAACCGCGAACTGTTTTCGAGTGTACGATCGTGCTCGGTTTTGGCGAGAACGTCGCCACCGCGACGAGCGCTGCACGCGATTCGCTGGCTCGCGGGTTTGCGGCCGTGCGTCGTGAGTATGCAGCGGGCTGGCAAGGTTATGTCGCAGGGTTACCGCGCATCGAGCCAAAGTATCAGCGGCAGTTCGACATGGCCGCGATGGTTTTGCGTGGACTCGAAGACAAGACGTTTCGCGGCGGGGTGATCGCATCGCCCTCAGTACCGTGGGGCGGTGGAGCCGATGCAGACGAGGCGACGATCAGCGGTTATCACGCGGTCTGGTCCCGCGATTTGTATCATGCCGCGACTGCGTTTATGGCGCTTGGCGACGTTGCCACGGCGAACCGTCTGCTTGATTACCTTTTCCGCGTTCAGCAAAAACCCGACGGCAGCTTTCCGCGAAACACGTGGGTTGACGGGCGCGTGATTGGCGACGGTTTGCAAATGGACCAGGTGGCGCTGCCGCTCGTGCTCGCTTATCAACTTAAGCGCACCGATCGTGTGACGTGGCAGAAGCACGTCAAACCAGCCGCGGAGCTGATCGTGCGGCGTGGTCCAAAGACGGACCAGGATCGTTGGGAAGAGAAGTCGGGATACTTTCCGGCCACGGTGGCGGCGGAGATCGCGGGACTCGTTTGCGCTGCTGAGATTGCAAAGGTTAATGGTGAAATAGAATCTGCGACGCGGTATCTCAACACGGCTGATGAGTGGGCGCGAAACCTCGAACTGATAGATCCTGCTCGTGTTGACGCTGGATTTCTCGAGTTGGTTCGGTTGGGAGTAAAACCAGCGCGGGATAAGAGCATTATTGAGGCGCTGGCGATGGTGGATAAAACGATAAAGGTTACGAGTCCTGCGGGTGAAGCGTGGTATCGGTACAACAATGACGCGTATGGCGAGACGCCGAGTGGTGGAGACTTTGATGGCCGCAACGGCGTCGGAAGGCTTTGGACGCTGCTTGCGGGTGAACGTGGTGAGTACGAGATTGCCGCGGGCAATCTCGGTGCTGCGCGCCGTCGACTCGAGACGATGTCGCGGTTCGCGAATGACGGGTTAATGATTCCCGAGCAGGTTTGGGATCGAAGTGATTCACCAAATCCTGCTTTTCGTTTTGGCGAAGGCACCGGCTCGGCAACGCCGCTGGCGTGGTCCATGGCCCAGTTTATTCGGCTCGCGCTAAACCTGAAGCATGGCCGCAATCTGGAAACACCTGACGTCGTCTCACAGCGTTATCTCGCGAAGCCACAAAGAGGCACAAAATGATATTTGCGGCGGATCTTGGTGGTACGCATTTGCGCGCCGCGGTTGTGGACGAGCATGGGAAGATCCACTTTCGTTCGAAACAGAACACGCCGCAGGGAACAGATCCGCATGACATCGTGCAGGCTGTTGTAAACGCAGTGCGCGAAATTGGCGCGGCGGCTGACGAACTGAAAGCTGTGTCGTTGGTCGTGCCGGGCACGGTGAAGGTCGAAGATGGAACCGTTGTGAAGGCGCCGAACCTTCCGTGCCTCGATGGCTTTCCCCTTGCCGCTGCGTTGACCAGCGAACTCGGTCTACCCGCGATTCTGGAAAACGACGCGAACGCGGCCGCGGTCGGTGAGATGTGGCAGGGCGCGGCGCGTGGTTGCCGCACGATCATCTGCGTGACGCTGGGCACGGGCGTTGGCGGCGGCATCATTCTCGACGGTGAATTGTGGCGCGGTGTTGACGGCGCGGCTGCGGAGATCGGGCACATGTGTGTCGATCCGTTTGGCGGTGTTGCGTGTACGTGCGGGAGTCGCGGCTGTTTGGAAGTGTTCGCGTCGGCTACTGCGATAGTGCGTATGACGCGCGAGGCGAGTCCGCGTTATCCGGAGTCGATGCTGCACGCGAGCCGGGACTTAACAGCGAAGTCGATCTTTGCAGCGGGTTTGGAGGGCGACGAACTCGCGCTGGAGATCTTTCGGCGCATGGGTGTTTATCTAGGCATCGGTCTCGCGAATCTCATCAACATTCTCAATCCCGAGATGATCGTGATCGGGGGCGGTGTGGTGAATGGTTGGGACCTGTTTGCGAAAGACATGATGCAGCAGGTTGAAGAGCGCGCGTTTCCGCTGCTTGCGGCGCGTGTGAAGATTGAGCGGGCGAAGTGTGGTGACGACGCCGGGCTGCTCGGTGCTGCGCGTCTCGCAGCGATGCCGAGCCGATGAAAGACGGAGGATTTAAGAAATCTGAGTGGGCCACCAGGAAGCACAAATGTTAATCCGTTTGGCAATTCTTCTTAATCTCTTCCTTTTGAGCGTAATGCCGGTGGCGGCGCAGGATATTGCGGCGCTGCAACCGATCGGAGATGTGATCGGTTTTCAGAAGACTGATAGCGCAGTCACGTTTCGCTGCAAGGATGATTCGCAGGTGCGGGTGACTGTTCTCGCGCCGGATTTGATTCGTGTAAGGGCGGCGTTTGGGAAACAGATTCCGGCGCGCGATCATTCGTGGGCGATTGCGAAGGAGAGTTGGACCGCGACGCGTTGGACGCTCAGCGAGACGCCGGAAGCGGTGACTATCACTACTGATGAGGTTGAAGTTGTAGTGCGTCGGTCGCCGTTGTTGATCGAATTTCGCGACGCGAAGACGCATCAGCCGATCAATTCTGACGAACGTCCGATGGCTTACGACGCCAAGCATCAACTAGATGCAATGATGTTCGATCCCAAGGCCGGCAACTTCATCGCGGTCTCGAAGAAACTCGGCTTCGACGAACACTTTTACGGCCTCGGCGAAAAAGCCGCGCGCCTCGACAAGCGTCGCAGTTTCTTCGTCAACTGGAACTCCGACACGCCCGGTTACACCGAAGGCAAAGATCCGATTTATCAAACCATTCCGTTCTACCTCGGCCTGCAACGCGGCAACGCCTACGGCATCTTTTTCGACAACAGTTACCGCAGCTATTTCGACTTCGGCCGCTCTTCACAACAACGCGCGTGGTTCGGCGCCGAGGGCGGCGAAGTAAACTACTACTTCTTTTATGGTCCATCGATCAAAAAGATCCTCGGCCGCTACGCAGATCTGACTGGCTACATGCCGTTGCCGCCGATGTGGGCGCTCGGCAATCAACAGAGCCGCTGGAGTTACTATCCCGACACGATGGTCGAGGAAGTCGTGCGACAGTATCGCGAACGTGATCTCCCACTCGACGTCGTTCATCTCGACATTGATTACATGCTCGGTTATCGCGTCTTCACGTTCGATCCGCAACGCTTCCCGAATCCGAAAGCACTGGCAGAGAAACTCGGCCGCCAGGGAGTAAAGCTCGTGACGATCGTCGATCCCGGCGTTAAGCATCAACCGCGAACCAACGGCAGCGGCGATCGTTACTTCGTTTTCGAACAAGGACTCGAGCGAAACTTTTTTCAACGCCGCGGCAACGGCGACCTGTTTGTACCGCGCGTTTGGCCGGGTGAAAGCGTCTTCGTTGACTACACGCTTCCCGACGCGCGCCGCTGGTGGGGCGACCTGCATCGCGTTTACATCGACAACGGCATCGCGGGCATCTGGAACGACATGAACGAGCCTTCCGACTTTGTCGACCAGACCGGGAAGAACCAGTTGGACGTTGTCAGTTACGACGAAGGCGAGAAGTCGACACACGCGAAGAACCGGAACACGTTTGCTTTGCTGATGGCGCGTGCGACTTACGAAGGGCTCGAACGTCTGCGTCCCGATCAGCGCCCGTACGTGATCACGCGCGCGGCTTATGCCGGCATTCAACGCTACTCGACGATGTGGACCGGTGATACGAACAGCACGTGGGAAGCGCTTGCATTGAACATTCCGATGTTCACGTCGCTCGGATTATCAGGCGAGCCGTTTGTGGGCAGCGATGTCGGTGGATTTATCGGCCGCGGAAATGGCGAGTTGCTGGTGCGTTCGTACCAGGTGAGTTTTCTCGCGCCGTTCTGCCGCAATCACAAAGTGATCGACGGTTACGATCAGGAGCCGTGGCGTTTCGGCAAATACTACGAAGACATCATTCGCAAGTATCTGAAGCTGCGTTATCACCTGCTGCCGTTTCTTTACACGAGTCTCGAAGAAGCGCATCGCACCGGCGTGCCGCTGTTTCGTCCTTTATTACTGAACTATCAGAACGATGCGAGCACCTACAATCTCGACGACCAGTTCATGATCGGTGAAGACGTGCTAGTGGCGCCGATCGTGAAACCCGACGTGACGCGGCGTTTGGTTTATCTGCCCGCGGGAAACTGGTACGACTTTTGGACCAACAAGAAACACACTGGCGGCACGATGATCACTGTCGACGCACCGCTCGACACGGTGCCGATGTTTGTACGCGCGGGCGCGATGATCCCGACCGTGCCGCCGCGCAATTACGTTGGCGAACAGCCGAGCGATCCGGTGACGTTCATTATCTATCCGGACGATCGAGGTTTCGCGGCGGGCAAGCTCTACGAAGACGACGGGAATAGTCCGGCTTACAAAACCGGTATGTTTCGGCGCACGGGCGTCAGCGCGCGTCGCGAAGGGCGCGGATTCGTCGCGAGGGTTGACGGAACGGTGGGTCAGTTCAACCCCGGCGCGCGAAAGCTGGAGTTCGTCGTAGCAGGTTCAAGCGAGCGAGTTCAACAGAGATAGTACGTTCAACAGAGATGTTGCACCTCAGTGACAAAATAGGAACACCTTAAAACTATTTTGTCGCGACCCGCCGAATGTTTTCGAACATCCCCTCTAGTGCCCCCTAGCGTGCGGAAACGGTTTTCAACGTTCCAGGGACATGTATGAAGAGACCAAGGGTTCTTACACTCGTTGTGAGTGTGATGTTTCTAATCACACTCGTTTCATCAGTTCGGGCCGATTCGATTCACGATTCAAGAGCGCTACAGAGATTGAACGTTGTGGGAGACCTTCCCGCTTTTGAGCTTTCGAGTTTCTCCAAAAAAGACTTTCGGGATTTTCTACTCGAGCACTTCGACATCGCAGAGTTCGGCGGGTTTCGTGAACAGTTCGAGGGCAACAACGGTCTGCACCTTGGGTGGTTCAAGAATGGTAAGCTCGAGCATCTTGGATTTAGTGTGCAGCCTAACGGCAGGCCAAAGCTTGGTTCGAAGACTTTTAGCCGCCCGTTGCCGGAGGTGAAAGAGAATCCGGAGCCGACGGCGATGCTGCTGTTGGGAACCGGCTTGGCAGGAATAGCGGCATTTGCGCGCAGGAGAGCGCGACGTCGTAAAGAGCTGAGAGGACAATAACGATAAGCCACAAAAAGGCACAAAAAGCACAAGAGGCACAAGAAGAAATGAGAAGGAGTGTTTCCACTTTTCTACCTTTCTGTCTTGTGCCTTTTGTGCTTCTTGTGCCTTTTTGTGGCTACTGCTTCTGACACCAACGCTTGATGTCGAGAATGATCGCGTCCGTGTCGCCGCCTTTCTCAATCACCTGGCGTGCATACGTGGCGAGCCGCGCCGCATCAAGATTTCGATCGACAACGTCTCCCGGTTTCGACGACCACACTACCTTGTAGACATAAACTGACTGATCCTGCTTCACTGCTTCCGCCTGGAGATGATTGAGCCAACCGACAGCGAAGTCGCGTTTTCCCTGTTGTAAATAAACCAATGCCAGGTAGAACTCGGCGTCCGCCACCAACCCAATCGTGTTGGTTTGTTTGGCAGACTTATCGAGGAAGTTGTAATAGTGTCGCTCTGCTTGCGACAACGCGGAGTAATCCGGTTTCGAGCCCTGTTCCTGGAGTACGTAGAACTTGCGAAACCAGTAGTTGGCGCGGTTGTATTGAGCGTAACCCGCGGTTTGCGATCCGGGGGAGGACCGGATGGCTTGTTGGTAATAACGGTCGGCGGCGTCGCTGATATCATTGCTGCGATAGTAATAATCACCGAGCTCCAGAAGCTTGGAGCCATCAATTGAACCGCTTTGCTGCCTCACTCCGGACCTTTGGCCCAGGGCGCTCATCGTAAATAAGCAAATGAGGCAAGCGAGAAAAAAGATTTTGCGTAGTGTCGTCATCTGCTCACTCCTTTAGGCAACAGGCTTCGGAGCAGCGCTGTTTGTGCTCGGTGTAGTAGTAGGAGCGTTTGCCTGCGCAGGCGCGCTTGATTGGTTTGGAGATCTGAAGATAGACAACAGAATCGGCATGCCACCCAAAGCAGCACCGCAACTGATGATTGCCAGCATGGCCGGGTTGTCGTACCCGCCCGAGATGTCGAACGCCATGATCTTGATCTTGGCCACGATGGCGACAAACGCCACTGCCAGTCCGACAACGATGGCCAGCAAGGTGTCGAGCTTCAGAATGCGTTCCTTTTGCCGGTAGCATTTTGCCAGCGCGCCAATGACGCCGCCGATAAGCATTGCCAGGAGCAGAGTCGCACCGCTCGGCTTCATTCTTAGCTTCACCGGTTGACGAAGGTCGGTGATCACGCGCCCGTTGCCGTCTTCGTAATCGACCTGAACGATTAGTTCGCTCGAGTCGCCGAAACCGTTCAGGAGGTTAGTGAACGAGATTGGCGCGGCTTTTACATCGACGCTGATAGACTTTCGCTGAAGCGGTTCGATCGTTACGTCCTGGAACGGCACCGACACCGGTTCGACCACGCCTGCCGGTTCAGACGAGACGGTTATCGATCGAATCTTCGTGGCGTAGTCTTGAAAATTGTTTTGGAGCTCGATCTGATACTTGTTGCTTTTGCCGACGTAAAACTCGGGCGTACTCGAGCCGTTGACCACAGTCAACTTGCCCTTGTTCCGCACGCCGACGCAGAGCGGAAAGTATTGCCTGATCGGCAGTTGACCCGGATACCTGAAGACGATGGCGAGCGTGTAGTTTTTTGGCTCGATGCCTTCTCTGATGTTGGCGAGAAATGAGTATTCCGCGGTTCGCAGACCGGTTTCTCTGGTGGTCGAAAAATTTTTGCCGTCTTCTATGAAGTCAATCTTGTTTCGATCGGAACTTTCGAACGAGATGCCTTCCAGATCGGCTGGACCCTGGGTTTCAACCGAGACAGTTACTTTGAGTGCCTCGTTGCCGGCATAAGCCAATGCCACGTCGTAAGTGAGTCGACAGGCGAAAACCTGATTATTCTCGCGCACGTTAAACTCAAAGGTCTTTGCGCTCGCGGTAGATGCAGCGGTGATGATGAGCAAAACCAGGATGAGGAGTTTGGAGGAGTAGTTCATCATGCGGTGGCGCAGGGCAATGTTTGTGCCAACGCAATAAAGCAGCGATTCGACGTAGTTTTTTCGCGTTTAGCATTGGGAGCTAAATGGAACGTGTGAACAATCAGCGACAGGGGAGTGTGAACAATTGTTGAATGTCAGAGATGCTGACCAGCATGAGGTAGATCGCCTCGCGGACATTTGGCACCAGGGTTGGCAGGATGCTCACGCCGACATCGTGCCGGCGGAGTTGAAGCGGTTGCGGACCGTTGAGAGTTTTGGTGAACGCATGGAGACGCTCTTTCCGACCGCCAGGGTCGTGGGACCGTCGGGCGCTCCGCTCGGCTTCCACATGATTCGGGACGACGAACTCTACCAGCTTTACGTCTCGGCCGAAGCGCGCGGCAAAGGTATTGCAGCGGCGTTAATGGCCGACGCCGAGGCGCGTTTGGCCGAACGCGGGTATGAAACTGCGTGGCTCGCGTGTGCCATCGGTAACGAACGTGCCGCACGCTTTTACGAGAAGTCCGGCTGGCGCCGCGTGGGAAACATGACCGTCCACATAGAAACGACCGAAGGCTCGCTGGATCTGGAGGTTTGGCGCTACGAGAAGTCTCTCAAGCCATAGCCACAAAGAGGCGCAAAAAGCACAAGAATGAGTTAGGTAACCTTAACCTGTTTTGCTATCTTGTTGATCCGCGTTCAGTTCAAATTGGGGAGTAAACGACAAACAATGCAGCAGAAGCCCTCTCGACACTGGTTTACATCTCTGTTCGTTTTCTTCGGGGCGGCGCTTTTCTTTGCGCCCATCGCCGACGCGCAACAGGCGTGTTTCACGTCCGCCGAACGCGAGCGCGCCGCGCAGACCGCGAAAGTCTATCGAACGCCCGATCCAGGTTACGATCCGGTGCTTGGTTATAACCCCGCCAATGGACCCCGCCGTGGCGCGCCGCCGGTCGACGAGAGCGGCCGGGCGAAGCCGATCAATTGCGTCGCAAACAAAGACGATTCACCCGGCGCGGGCACGACGCCCAAGTTTCATTGTTCGGTGCAGGGAACGACTGACGAAGAGGGCCAGTTGATCCGTTACAAGATCAAACCCCACTTCAAGGGCCAGTCGCTCGACAAGCGGAACGGTGAGATCTACGGCGAGTTTTTGTCGTCGCGTTTTTCGCAAGCGCTCGGTTTTTTCGCTGATGACGAATGGGTTGCCGATGTTACGTGTCCTGATTGCGAGAAGAGTTTGACGCGCGGTTTTCAGGGCGCGAGCTTCTCGCCGTTTCAACCCGCGGCCGGCATCGAACTGCCGCTCGCGAAGGGACTCGACGTGAACTGCAACAACAAGGATTCAGCTTCGCTCGCGGAATCGCTGCAAAAGATCGCGCAGAACTCGCGCGCCGAAGTCGATGCGTTCAAGCTCTGGCTCGGGTTCATCGATCACGGCGACACGAAGACTGACAACCACAAGTTCGCGTGTCTGAAGTCGCGAAAGGAAGGGAACACGCGCATTTGTGAACCGGGCCAGGCCGTGTTCTACGTCGGCGACATGGGATCGACTTTCGGCTTTTCGAGCTCCAGCGAGAAAAAGGCGCGGCTCGACGCGTGGCGCAAGAAAGATCCGATCGAAGTCAGTGGTGGACGTTGTACGGCGACTGCGAAGAGCATCGGCGACACGAGTGTTTCTGAAGGCGGGCGCAAGTTGTTGGCTGATAATCTTCAGCGGCTACTCGACGCCGAACAACAGAACGGAACGATTACCAAAGTTTTTGCGGCTTCGCGGAATGCGGAGCGAGATCGGCCGGCGGCTGAATGGTCCGCGGAGTTTGTGCGCAAGGCGCGCATGATCATCGACGCGCGCTGTTCGAACTAACTGCACTTCAAGGGAAGAAAAATGAGCCACAAAGAGGCACAAGAAGCACAAGACAGAAATGTAGCCACTAAACTCCTTTTGTGCCTCTTTGTGGCTTAACTCAGGTCAGAAAGTAAATGCAATCAGAATTACCCTCTCAAAATAAGCCGGGCCGCTTTCTGGCCTGGTCTGTACTCAACCGGGATCTGTGCCAGTTGGAATTCTTCCGGCGCGTGCTCGAAGAAGCGACTGACACGTCGACGCCGGTGCTCGAGCGCTTGAAGTTTCTCTCGGTGTTCTCTTCCAATCTCGACGAATTTTTCATGGTGCGTGTTTCGGGCATCAAGGAAATGCTGCCCATCGACGACATTGGTCCAATGCCCGGCGAGTTGCTGCCGATAGAACAACTCGCGGCGATTCGCAATCGAGTGGTCCCGCTCGTCGAGGAACAAACGCGCTGTCTTCGCGACGACGTGTTGCCGGAGCTTGCCGCTAACGGCGTTGTCATCGCGCCTTACAAAACGCTTTCGAAAGATGAAAAACGTAGCCTCGCGCAGTACTTCATGAAAAACATTTTTCTGGTGCTGACTCCGCAGGCTGTCGATCCGGCGCGTCCGTTTCCTTACATGTCGAACCTGAGTCTGAACATCGGGCTTACGGTTGAAGGGAGACCGGACGACACGCTGGCCGGAGCGCCGATTGGCAGAGAAGCGCGATTCGTGCGCATCAAGGTACCGCCGGTGGTGCCGCGCCTGATTCCGGTGAACGACTACGAACTGAAGTTTGCGCTGGTTGAAGAGGTGATCGAGGCAAACATTCATGCGCTGTTTCCGAGCATGCACCTGAGCAAGGGGCATCTCTTCCGGGTCACGCGTGATGCGGACGTTGAGATTCGCGACGACAAAGCCGCGGACTTGTTGGCGTTGATCAAGGAATCGTTGCGCGAACGACGTTTTGGTTTGCCGGTGCGTTTGGAAGTCGAGTCGTCGATGCCGAGCGAGATGGTTGAGTACCTGACGAGCTCACTGCGCCTCGAGCCGGACGACGTCTACAAGATCGACGGACTGCTCGACGTGCCGCACTTGATGGAGCTTTACAGTCTCGACAAACCGGAACTACGCGACAAACCGTTGAAAGCAGTTCCGCCCGCGGCGCTCAGGAAAAACGAATCTGTTTTTGACGCGATCAAAAAGCAGGACTTGCTCGTTCATCATCCTTACACGACCTTCGCCACGGTCGTCGATTTTATTCAGACCGCCGCGCAGGATCCTGACGTCGTGGCGATCAAGATGTGTCTCTACCGGACCGGGAAGAAGTCGCCGATTCCGCAGGCGCTAATCGAGG
>DATELP010000214.1:0-18190 GCA_035276425.1 Pyrinomonadaceae bacterium | reverse complement strand
AATACAAATCCTCGCCGTTGACGAGAACAAACCAACTCGCATCTTTTGCCCGATCGTTGAGAGCCGGGATGTCGATGTCGAGCGTGTTGCCCTTCTGCCCTTCTAAAAAGATCTCGCGTTCAAGCCGCCAAACGAGATTGTTTGACGGATACTGATCCGGCCACGAGTGGTAGTGCGGATCGATGAACGTGAACGCGAGCGCGCCCCCCGGCGCCAAAGTTTTTTCCAATTGCTCGATCAACTGAAACATGTCGCGACGCGGCGTGTTCGTGAACACTGAGTAAGCGACGATGAAGTCGAACCGTTGCTCGAAAGGCGGCAACGGAAGCTCACGGACGCCGAACATATTGAAGTAAAAACAATACCGGTCGTAAAAAACCCAATGCGCGTCGGGAAACTCCGCTTTTCCCTTTTCAATCGACTCCGGCACGACGTCAATGCACCAATAACGATCGTGATCGATCGTCGAATCCGGATCGCGCAGGATGTTCCCGACGTTGCCGCCGAAATCGAGGACGTTCTTGCCGTGCCAGTTTGATTCCCCGAGTTGCTGTGCGAAGTAGGTGAACTGCCCCGTTTTCGTTGAAAGAAATCCCACGGCTCACTCAGACGGATAAAAGAACTCGCGATAGAGGTGATTCGATCGGCCGCTGCCGTCTTTGAACGTGGCGTACACCACGATCACGAACACGCCCTTGTTCACACGCATGTGTGTGTCCAGCGACATGTGACCGAGATCGAACGTGGCCATCAACGCAACCGAACGTTGCCCCGCTTCCTCTTCGAGATTGGCGAGCACGGTCGGTCGAGCAACGGGCCACGGCTCCTTATCGGCGCCAATGACTTGCACGGTGATGCCGCCGTCCTTGTCCTGCGTCACAGTACACTCAGCAATCGTCGGGGTGTTTCGGTTTGTATTCAGCCAGCGTCCCAAAACACTGGCCACGTTTCCTGTTTTGATCATCGGTTACCCCTTGAGAAAACGATCGTGAGTATTCGCGAAGTACTCGCGCAAAAACTCGTTCTCGCGATTGTGGTCGTCGTTGAAGAAATGAAACTGGGCCAACACCAGCAAGCCCTTCATGATCATTGCCTGCAAACGCGTCTCGCCATGCGGAAACTCGTAACGAGCCGTGAAACCCGCGCCGGCTTGCGACTCAGGCGTCGCGGCAAACACGTCAGCATCGACGGCGCCCCAATCAATCAAACCATCAGCACCGACGGCGGAGACTTGCAACCGGAGCTTTCCATCAGCGTCCGTAGCTTTAACGAGTGCTACGCTGTGTGTATCAGGATTCGAATTAATCCAAGTGCCGACAAGAGCACTGAGTTCCATCTTTATCCCCTTCTGATCCAGCTTCGTATCATCAAACGATCGGATGCGGCGCCGTTGCTGAGCGGCGTGCGCGCGTGAATCGTGCGGCGGTTGTCGGAGAAGAGCAATTCGCCTTCACGCATTAAAAACTCGATCGTGCGCGGCGTCTGCGAGACGACGTTTTCAAAGTTTTCCAACGCGCTCAGCATTTCCGGCGAAAGAGTCGCGCCGGTCGAATCGAGCGCCATGTCGATCGTGTAGCGCCGCCAGCAAACACTTCGTTTGGTCAAGACCGGCCGCCACTGCACCTCACCGCCACAGTAACTCGCCAACTGCCACGGCACGCTTTCCGTCTCCAATCTTGCCAATACCGACGCGCCGAGTTGGTCTCTTACTTCACTCCGAATCGAATCGACGTCGAGCACACGCGAACAACCGCCACCGGACGGATCGGCACGCACACAAACCATCGAGATCAGTTCGACCGGCGGTTCCCAATCGGCCGTGTCGGTGTGCAAACGTTCGCTCTCGTGACCGCCACGCGCAGACATGATGTCGGTCGCAGCTTGAATGTAATGAACCAACTGCGCGCGCGGCGCTTCGTAAGGCCGCGCGACGAGTTCGCCGAAAGCGCGATTGATTCCGACAAAGACCTTGTTGCCTTCATCAAAAGACAACCCGCCAACCAACACGCAATATGGCGACTGGCTCAACCGCTGCTCGATCTGCTCGATCAACGAATCAAAGCCGCTGACTTCCTGCAAAGATTCATAGACCAGGCACTGCAAGTCAGGCGAGTAGAACTCCTTGTTTTCGTAGCGCGGCAAACGTTCCGCGGCGTCGAGCAGTTCGCGCGCAAGCGACGGCTCGACGTTGACTCTGGCACTTTCCGGCAGCGCCGCGAGCATCTATTCATCCTTTCGCAAAATCGCGCAGTGCTGCATTTCGTTATTGACCGGCGCACAAATCTTCGCACCCGGAAACTGCTCGCGCAGAAATTCTTCGGTGTAGAAGACGTTGTAAGTAGCGCACGTTTCCGCGCTCAGGTTCCACAGACCGTCGCTGTTCACGTAAAGGTCGGTGCCGTTGATGAGCGAACACCATTCGGCTTTGGCGGCTGCCGCAACGAGAGTTTCTACCTCGGGCGCCTTGCTTCTCTCCAAACGCCACTGGAGATTCGAGCGCCAGTGCGGATCGATAAACGTAAACGCCAGCGCACCGCCGGGAGCGAGAAATGTTTGCAGTTGGCCGACGAGATCCCTCATCTCGTCGAGCGTCGTGTGCGTAAAGACCGAGTACGCGAGAATAAAATCAAATTGAGGACCCGGATCGGGAACTCTTAAATCACGTATACCTTCGGGATTGAACGAACGGTTGTAACGATCGTAGTGCTCGAAATGCGCCTTCGGAAACAACCTCCGCCCCTCTTTGATCGCGTCGCGAACGACGTCAACGGAGTAATAGTTTTCCTGCCGAATCGTGCAGTCCGGATCGAACAGCAGATTGCCCTTGTTGCCGCCAAAGTCGAGCACCAATTTCCCGTTCCAATCGGGGTGCTCGAGCTGCTGGTTGAAATAGGCAAACTGCGACGACTTCACCAACTGCGTACGCAGCGCTCGTTCGGATGGGGTACCACGCCACAGGTGTACTTCCTCAATCATCATGCGATCATCACCTTACTCGTTAACTGCAACAATCTTTCTTCCGTTTCCTTGTAAAAACGTTTCAATTCTTCTGCTCTGTCCGCGCGCAGATCGCGCATCCACGTTTGCGCGCGTTCCATCACGGTGAGACGCGCGCGCAACAACGCGATCTCCTGTTCTCTCGTGGTCGTTTGTCCCGGAATGCCGCGGCCGTGACGCGAACCGTCATTAAAGCGCCGCACTGAAGAGTAAATCTCCGGCAACACGGCCACCTGGCCGAGAGAGTAGAGACGCATCTGAAACTCCCAGTCTTCACAACACGAGAGATCTTCCGCAAACAACTTCGGCCCGAGTTTGGTCAACGCCGTACGTCGCACCGTGATCCCGCACATGTGCGCGGTGATCGTGCTGTTGGTCCACAGCCAGCCGCAATCGTTAACGAGCCGCACGCTTCCTTCGGTTTCATTCAGTAAGCCGTTCTGCGCAAAGCGGCTGCTCTCGTCAGGTCGTCCTTCAAAATGGTTTCGACTGTCGGAGATGACGGCGATAGCTTCGGGAAACTCTGCAAAAACACGCTGTTCGGCGTCGAGTTTTTCCGGCAGCCAAATGTCGTCCGAGTCGAGGAATCCGACAAACTCGCCGCACGCCAGCAGCGCGCCCGCATTTCGCGCGGCGCCCTGACCGCGACGAGTTAGCTGTTGCAACACTTGAACGCGAGAGTCGAAAGTTTTCTTTATAAGATCTACGGTCGCGTCAGTAGAGCAGTCGTCGACGACGATGACTTCAACCTGTTCGGCACGTTGGTTAAGCGCACTCTCAATCGCCTCGCACACGACATGAGCGCGGTTCCAAGTCGGGATTACAACGGATAGCAGTGGTCTGTTCACTTTGCAAAGAGGATCTGATGCTCTGCCGTTGAGTATGCGGCGGCAGCTTCTTCGATTGAGTACGATGGGGGTTTATCAACGATACGAAAACGATCTCGCGGGCCATCGCCGCGCACCCACGCAACGGCGCTCCGGCTGGCCGTCAACGCCGGACTCGAATACGTGGCCGAGAACCCAATGCGCGATTCGCCGGAACGATTCGGATTCGACGCGTGCAGCACGAGCGGATGGTGCAGGCTCATCTCGCCCGCTTGCATCACGACGTCTTGCGGCTCATCGATTTTAACCTGCGCGGTCGCGCCTTGCGTAGTAAGGTTGTCGGCGTTGGGACGATCGGCGTGCGCAATCAGTCCGAGTCGATGCGAGCGCGGCACGACGCGCAGGCAGCCATTTTCCGCTGTTGCCGGCGTTAATCCAAGCCAGATCGCCGGCACGTAGGCGTCTTTAACCTCCTCCGTGATGCCGTCCTGGTGCCAACCGACGAAAGACTCGCTGTTTCCGAACTTATAAAACAGCCGCGTCGACTTGAGCAGGACGTTTGGACCAACGAGTTGTTCCATGCAATCGAGCACGCGCTTGTGGGTGCTCAGCTCCCAGGCCCAACGAAAGAACAGATGCGGCGCGTCGAGGCGGGTAACGCGCCCGCCGAGCGCACGGCAAGTCTCTTCGATGGCGTCGCGGAAATACGCGACCTCATCGGGCGACAGGACCGGGATCGAATGGAGGTATCCCAGCTCGTCGTATGCAGACAATTGTTTGTGAGTGAGAACAGGAATCATATAATCAGCCGATGCTACTCAACCAACTATTTCCTCATAAAGTTTGTATCAACCTGGATCGCCGCCCCGATCGCTGGCAGCGGATGCAAACGGAGTTTGCGCGGCACGGTATAGAGGATGTGCGTCGCGTCTCCGCGGTTGACGGCAGCACGGTCCAACTTCCCGCTGACTGGAACCACACCGCCGGCGCCTACGGTTGCCTGCAAAGCCACATCGCAGTGGTCCAGGAAGCCCGCCGGTTGGACCACAAGAGCGTGCTGATCTTCGAAGACGACGCGGTTTTCGATCCCGGGCTTGAAGCAAAGTTCCCTTTCTTCGCGGAACAGGTACCGGTCGATTGGGACATGCTTTACTTCGGCGCGTTGCACAAAGATGAGCCGATCAAGATTAGCGATCGCGTTTACCGGATTACCAATGCCAACTCGACCTTTGCTTACGCACTGAAGCACACCGTGTATGACGCGTTTCTTGAACTGAACGCCCGGGCCGAACACGTGCTCGACGTTAATGCTTACGCGCTTCAGGAACGTTTCAACTGCTACTGCTTTATGCCGAATCTCGCGTGGGTTCAGCTTGAATACTCCGACGTGCAAAACCGGCTCGAACGCCACTGGTATCTCGAAAAATCGCTGGTTTTGTTTGGTGCGCACGTCGATCGGCTGTTGCGCGAAACGACGATCGTGTTAGTGCAAAGCGATCCAAATGCAAAGAACCTGGAATTTCTCGAAAGGTACTACAACGAGTACTTCGGAAATCTGGCAGAGATCGTTGTGCGCCGGTCCTTTCGAACCGCGCTCGAACACGCTAAGAAAGACAAACGCTTCTTTATACTCTCGGACGACGACCTTTACATCGAAACACTCGACCTCAGAGCAAACCTCCTGATGTGTGAAGAGTACGACGGCGCTACCGGTTTCAATGAAGTGATCGACCTCACACCGGAACAGGCTCAACTACTGCGCCGGACGGGCATCACACGCGGCATTGATGTTTCAAAGATCAAACCTGCTAAAGACGTTCAAAGCCAGTGCCGGTTTATTCGCCGCGACTCACTCGAATATGAGACGCGCGTGTTTCAATCACCTAACCACGTCCTGCGGTTGCCGCGGAGTTAGGTTCTCTTGCCTTCCACGCCATCGTGGCAATCGCGAGGTCTTCTTCAAGCGGCGGAGTCGCCAGGCGCAAGTGACTGCAATCCGCACTTCCCCGAACCTGCATTTGTAACCGGTCGCGGTTCATCGTTTGACTCGTCACAAAACGAACGATAAAGCCGATACGTGGTCCATCAGAACCGTTGGCGTTCGAACCGTGTACGATGTTCGCGTGGTGCAACGACATCTCACCAGGCTGCAAAATCACGTCAACCGCCTGCGCTTCGTTTACGTCTACCCGAACTCGCTCGCCACGACGATTCATGAGATCCGGATCGTCAACGACCGTGTCATGCTCCCGCACGCCTTCCTGATGCGTACCCGGAACCACTCGCATGCAGCCGTTTGCGGGTTCGCTGCGCGTGAGTGCGATCCACGCGGAAACGGCCGGCGTCAGATGCCAGTTTGAGTAAACACTGTCCTGGTGCCACGCGGCGTAACCGGAATCGTACGGCGGTTTGTAAAAGACCAGCGTCGCATCGATCACGATGTCCGGACCGAGAACACCTTCAACTGCATTCAAAACAGCTTCATTCGTCGCCAGCCGATAGGCCCACGGAAAAAACAGGTGCAGGTTATCGAATCGCCGGCGATAACCCTCGCCGCACATCGACGCAACCGTCTCGAGCGCGTCGCGATATTCAGTTACCTCCGTGCTGGACAAAACCGGAATCGGAAACAAGATCCCGTCGTGCTCGTAACGCTCGACTAACGCTGGCGGCAAACTAACGCTCAAAAAGAAACCCGTTCCTTTCGAAAAAACCCTTGTACCTTTCCACGGCCGTCGCGTAGTAGTCGTACGTGTCCGGCTCGTAACCTTTCTCGGAGAACATCTCCTTCATCTTTGCCTGCCACTTTTGATCGCGCCCGTTGAGATAACCGCTGACAAACGTGTCCCAGTCAAACATGCGCTTGAGAAAGACGCCACCGAAGAAAGCGCGCAGCTTTCCGTTCGTCGCCAGTTCGTGCTGCGTCTTCTGGTAGGCCGCCTTCATTGCGCTTTGGGCCAACAACGCAGCGCGTCGCTTGAGCGGCGTCCCCGTACGATAAATCCGGTGCAGACAACCCAGCAAGGTAGTCGGAAACAAAGCCGGATTTGCGCGCCCCCAAATATGACGCTCGTCGAGCAGTATTCCCGGCAACGCGTTCTGTGCAAAGAAGTGGCCGTGCTCCATCTCGGGCAACGAGAGCGCGTCGTGGTCCATGAAGATCAGTTTTACACGCCACTCGCCTGCTTCCCAAACACTGCGCAGCCCGACGTTTCTCGCCACGAAATTTTCACCACGTGAATGACCTCTCACGCCGAGCAGCGTGCCCCAGAACGTCGCCATCTGTTTGACCAGCGACAGGAAAATCCTGTTCGCCCGCCGCCGGTTCTCGCGTATCGCAAACGCAGCCTCGACATACTGTTCGTAGCTGTCGAAAGCGACATCGGGTGGTTCGTAAACGCCGAGCACTTCGTCCAGCAACTCATCCGCAAACTGCTTCGCGTCGTAGTTGGTGTAAGCGACGTTACGCCACTCCCGGAAATAAATCTCCGCGCCGTCGGCAGCCAGGTACGTCGAGAGCTTGTCCAATCGAAAAGAACTGGTGCCACAAAGAATCGCTTGCGACGGCGCGACGTGACTGAGAAACTCGGAAGTCAACGCCATGTCGCCGGGAAGCGGCGGCAAGTACTCGCCTTCTTCGTTCTTCAGCGCGTCAACCGCCTCTTTCATCGCCCCGCGCATCTGCTGAAAACCGGCAGCGCCAAACACTCGCGGATCGGTGAAATAACGAAACGACGGCGCTTGATTGCCATTCGCCGGAACAGCGTAGATCGTGTTACGCGAAATGTATCCCGGCAGCGACGCTTCCGTTCCATGGATCAAGCGATACATGGAATTCATCCGCGCTGCCTGCGTGTTCTCGTAACGCAACAGCCACTGCATGCTGCCGCCGTCGAGACGATGCGACGCGGGCACTCGATTACCGCCGCGCGAAAAGACCACACCGAGTGGATTACCTCTGCGTCCGGCTCGCTTGATCTCGATTTCGAAGTGACTGCCCGGTGGTTTGATAACCAGGACCACGGTCGTCAGCGGATATTCGACCAGCGAGTTGATTTCCGAACCGGTAGTGTCGTTAACCCAGTAGATCTTCGCATTCTGACTAAGAAGCTGGAGAATACGCGCTTCAAAATCCGGCAGACGGCTCATCGTGTGCGAGAGCTCGGTGTCGACATAACCGGGCCGAGCGACGTCGATATCTTTGACGCCCTCGCTGACTCTCACTTGTTTGAGCACGCGTTCGACGATCTCTTCCGGCGTGAACAGGTAACGGGCGAGAGTGAGCTTGCAATCGCGGCGCGCGAGTTGAACGAACTCGTGCACGTCGGCATCGTAGGATTTTTTCGCGTCCATCTTGCGATGCACGCGATTGAGCCGCGAGAGTCTGCGCTGGAACTCGATAATGAACCCGCGCAACTCGGTCGTTGAATAGCCTTCTTTCAGAACGGAAGCACTAAGGCTTCGTTCGACTCCCGGCCGCTTGAGATTCAACGCCACGAAGATGGCATCGAAGGTTTCCAGATCGCCGGCGCGTAACTTAAGGATCTGGTGTTCGGCCAGCAGCGTCGCAAAGCAGCGAGCTTCCCAGGGGATGCTCGGCTGCTTCGCGAGTTCTATCAGCTTAAGGCAAACATCTTTCAGCCCATCTTTCTGCTGAAGGGCCGCTGTGGCCGGCACCGATCGCTTACTTCTTACCGCCTTTGCCTTTACCGCCGCCATCTTTGCCCTTGCCTTTGCCTTTGCCCTTGTCCTTTTTGTCCTTCTTCTTTTTCTTCTTCTTCGGAGTCGGCAAAGTTCCCAGAGCGATAACAAGCGCGGCGTACAGAGCCTCGGCACAGTCTCGTTTGAGGATGATGGCTACTGTGTCGGACCCGTAATCAACGTCGCCCTTATCCTTGCCTTTCCCCTTCGTGCTTTTGCCCGCCATGTGACGGTTCCTCCTTAAGTGAGTGAGTTAAATGTTCAAATTCGGGTCTTGCAGCTTACTGGCCCGGATTAAGCGGCGCCCTTCGGAAGCGCTGAATAAGCGGATTCGTCGTCAACGGCTTTGGACCAGTGGTTGTCGGTTGAGAACACATCGCGTTTGGTTTCGGCGTTCCGGGATCGCCAACACGGAACAGGCCCCAGACGCCGAGTGACGCCTGATCTGCCAGGTATGCCGTGTAGAGGTAATCGCCTTGCACACCGAATTGGCCGCCGGCTTTCGGAATCACCAGATCAAAGTGATTCGTCGAACCGTGGTTGTCGCGCGAACCGAGCCACTGCGAAAGATTGTTCGGCGCGATATTGAGCGAGTTGTTCTGATACGGGTTGAACTGCCAGCTATGACCATGGACCACGAACACCAACGAATCGCCGGTGCCCGTCGGATGGGTCATGCGGAAGCGCACCTGTTGTCCCGGATTCGCCTTGAAGATCGGCGTCTGCGGTTCGCCGATTGGCGACGAAGTCAACGGCGGTTGATCGAGCAGGTTCGAAGTGAAGCACGACAAGTCAGTGGCTGTAGTAATGCGCAGTGACTTTGGCTCAGCGGTGTAGTTCACCGCCATCGTCCCCTGACCGGCTAATGACGTTTGCAGGGCGTCACTAATCATTACCGAAAACTCGCGGTATAGATCAGTGGTGCCTTGCTTGACCGTTGCTTGTTGGCGTGTAGTTGCACCGCTGCCAGGCTCGCACGAAGTGGTGCTGCCGGGGTCGCCGCAAGTCCAGGTCGTTCCCTTCGGTTCAATGATCATTTGACCAATGAGACCGTTGGGATGCTGGAACATCGGATCCGACGGCAGTAGATTGAGCGCGCCCAACTCCACCGGCGTGTAGGTCAATGCGCCAGTGGAACTGCGGTCGATCTTGCCGGCGTACCATTGGTACTTAACCGTCTCGCCGAAGTTCGCAAACTGGTCTGCCCGCTGCACGCTGTTCCAACCAACGTTCATGCCGAAGCTCGTAGCAGCGTCGTAGCCGAGGAGCTGCGGGTGCAGTCCGACAAACTTCGACATCTTCTGGTTGAGCGGCGCGTGGAACGGCGACGGCCAGTTGAAGTTGTGTTGCAGGACCAGTGACGAAGGATCGATCGCGTTGGTCAGGTTGACGTTGATGCAATCGCCCGCGGCCGCGCGTAGGATCAATGGTTCGATCGGAACGCCGGCTTTCAGCTTGCCGCTGCCGTCCACGTCTTCACTGCGGACGTACAGGATGCCCATCAACGTACTCATCCAACCGGATTGTGGTCCGCGATTGTTGAATACCAGTTCACCGCCCGGCAAAGCTTTCTGCGCGGTAATCGCGGTGATGTTGAAGGTTCGCTGCTGCGCGGCTGGCAGACCAGCCGGGCACGTTGCGTACGTAACGTTCGTGCCTGCCCCAACCGGATTGTTCGGCAAAGGCTTCAATCCGTTCGCCGCTGCGGTTGGATCGTAAGAACGGAAGAGTCCCCACAGACCTTGCGCGAGTCCCGTTTCGTCCCAGCTCGGACTGTAGAGATAGTCGACACAGTTTCCAGGTGATTGCCCGTCCGGACACTTGCGTACCGAACCACCGCTGGGCATCGGCGCCGAAGATGACGGCACTTTGAATGCCAACTCAAAGTGTTCCGATAGTCCCATCGGCTGATTGCTGCGATAGCCCGAGTTCTTCCACGACGGTTCGGCGAACCACGTCGGTCCCATCAGGTTGAACTGGTGGGCAAAAACGTGCGCACCGACCAGCACGCGAACCTGAACGTTGTCGTTCTGATAAGCGCGCATGAGTGGCGTTTGCGGTTCGGGATTTTGATTCGGGTTGTTTTTCTTGGCCGCCTGGTTGTCAAAAGAGTAAGACAAGTCGCCAGTAGCTCCGAGACGGAAAGGAATCGGCTCGTTATAGTAATTGACTGACTGCGTACCGGTGATCGGATTAACGTTACCGGTGCTAACGAGTCTTGGCATAATCCCGTTGACGGTAATCGGATTTCCCACGTACTCCGGAAACGATGCCGGATTGACAGCCTTGGTCGGGTCACGCCATCCCTTGTCCTTCGCCGGATCGGGTGCGGTCTTCGAACCGGCCATATACGCGAGTTGCAGATCCTGAAACTCGAGCATGAACTCGCGATAACTGTCTGCCGTGTTCTTCGTGATGATGTTGGCCATCCAACTCGTGGGTCCACCATCCGGACGCACCGGACTTGCGGTGATTGGACCACCACCCATCGGCGAGCCGTCCAGGTTTTGCCAGAGCGAGTCTTTCGGTTCGACTAAGAGACCTGCGTAGAGACCGGCCTGCTGGTGCGTTGAAGGACCAAAGTGATCGTGCGTGAAGACCGTGCGCAGCGTGCGGTCGACGTTCTGGCTGTCGACAACTGGATCGAGATACCAGCGCTGAACCGTGGTCTGTGCGCCCATCCATTCGTGTGCGCACTGCGCCGGTGGATTGGCTCCGCCACAGATTTCCGCCGGCGGCGGTTTCGGCGCGAGAGTACCTGACGAGCCGCAACCAGCGCATGGAGTCCAGCCGTTGCCGGCGTTGAGTGCAGTAATAATCTCCTGCACTTCCTCTGGACTGAACGTTCCGTCTTCGTAGTTGAAACCGTTGCCGGCGCCGTCCGAAGAGGTGACGTCAAACTTCACGAGGTGAATATGCTGGCCGAGAATGTCGGTCGGCGTGCGCACCTGGAAGTCGTCGACGAGGTAATAATTCGGCACGAGATTGGTGTGCCAGTATTCGACGATGTCGCCTGAGTTGCCGCGGAAGAACAGCGGCTCGGGCTTGCGGGTGTTATTCATCGTCGGCGAAACGTCGTTCCACAGAGTGAGTATACGTTGTTGCGGGTAGTGCCACTTCTGCTGGTTCAGAACGACGTTGAGTTGAATAGCGGCGGCTTTGTAACGGCGTACGCGTTGTTTGTTCGTAGCTGGATCGACGTTGATCGGTTTGCCGTTGTCGTCAACTGCCGGGTCGGCAAACGGAGCACCCATTTGCGGTCCAAGCGGCAATCCATTCAACACAAAACCCGTCGGCTTCCCTTGGGTCATCTGTGGTGGCCCCGAAACCGGCGGTGGACAGTTGGCGGCGCCGCCGCCGTCCGGGAAGAAGCTGTTACGGCAACGAATTCCGAAATACTTCATCGCGACTTTTTCAACGTTGGTACCGTCTTCCGGAAGTTGGTTGGCAGTCAACGTGGCGAAGTCTTTACTCCAGTCAAACTGATCGTGCTTTTCGTAAGAGATCGTGCCACCGGTCGTCACGTGCCGCGGCAAACCGCCGTCGAGCGGTACGTTGGCTGCATCTTTTGCGAAGTCGAGCGGCGGATGCGGCGCGCGCATACCGGCGATTCCCGGAATGAAGTACGGGAAACCGGGATTCACAGTTACGTTTGCGCCAGTCGGATCCGGAGTACCCGGAGTACCGTAAACAATCTGACCGTTCTTGATAAATACTGCCGAAGGCATCGGCGCCATCGGCAATGTCGGCATCGGGACGAGCGCCGGGTTCGGCGTTCCCGCTTGAATCTCGCCATCAGGCAGTGCGCGCGAGTCGTTTGTCGGGATGCCGTTGGCGTCGAGTTTCGTACCCGGTTCGAAAGTGTCGTGCGTGCGCCACATGGCCCACATACCGGCCGCGAAGTGCGGATAGAAGTGGCAGTGGAAGATCGAGTCGCCCACGACCTTGTTACGGTTGCCGCTGCCGTTGAAGGTCATCTCCAACGTGTAACTGGCGCCCGGGCTGATCATCTGGCTATCGAGGTACGCACCCTGATCGCTGTTGGGCGACATCAGCCACTGATGCGCGTGCTGGTGATGCACGTGCGTGGCGACGGTGCCGCCATGATGAATTCTGAACTTCGTGTGATCGTTGATGTAGCTGTGATAGACGTTTGAAGGATCGTCCGGATAGTACGCCTTCGTCGCTTTAACAAGCGGCTTCATACCGTACGGAAAACCTGTAGCTGGCGTTTTTGTACCGGTGCAATTCGGATCTCCTGCGGCGTATTGAGCGGCAGTACACAGAACCGGTGGTTGCGGCCCGGTTGTCGGAACTGGCGGTTCCGAAGGCAACGTCGCGAAGGCCGGCAGCACACTCGAGTTAGCCGGACGATCGACGAGCATCGCGGGATCGCCAACCGACCACGCACTCAGGAAGAACTCTTCAAACTTGCAATCGACGCAGTTACCCATCGGACCAACGCCGATGCGGTTGGCAAAAACCTCTGCGCCGATACCGCCAGTGCCGTAGTTGATCGCGAAGCCATCGAAGCCCGCATTAACGGTGCTGGCCATCGCCGGATCTGTAAATATGGGAAACGCCTGTGTCGCAACCTGTCCGACCTCGTGATAGATGATCGTGAATTCACGATACGGCTGTTTGCGATCCGGCGAGGATGGATTAGCGCAGAAGACCGGATTGCCCGCGCCCGTTCCGTTGTTCGCCGCGTTGCACGGAGGTTCCGGATTGTTTACACCAGTCGTGCCGGGGAATCTTCCCGCTTTTGGACCGGTGATGACTGCCGTCAGATCGCTGTAAAGCAGCTTGACGTTGTTCGACGCGTCAGGGTCGCCCCACATTCTAAGAATATAGGTACCGGCGGGACGAGCTGCATTGACTGGATACTTGGCGTTGTAGTTGATAATCGGTTGGTTGTTTGCGGTAAGTCCGGTCGTGGCCCAGTCAAGTTCCTGTTTTGTGACCTGGCTGCGATACCATTCAGCGCCGTCCGGCTGCACGTTCAATGCGCCGAAAAGTCCGCGGCTGATTTGACCAGTTGGTTCCGCGGTAGCATCACCCATCGTGTAAAGCAGGAATGTGCCTTCGTTTTTGACGAACAGTTTGTATACCTGCGTCGCAGGCGTCGGCATCGGTGTTGGTGTTGCTGGTGGCGGGTTTGGTGTTGCCAGAGCCGAGCTGTTCTTGCCGACAAACGAAGCATCGTCCTGACTGCTCCTGGTCCATTCCTGTCCCTGGATGAAGAGCGAGACTTCCTTCGTGCCGACGGCCGGTGAATTTGGCGTCGAATTGTCGAAGGCAGCCTGCGGGATGGCGTTCGTGAAAGTTATTTCCAGACAGTCGTTGACGTTGGCGCGCAGCACGATCGGGCGCGGCCGTTTACCGTCACGCAAAGTAATGTTGTTGCCGGTGCCGGTCGTATCGTCTCGCAACGCAAAGATGAATGCGTTGGGGATCGTGGCGCCCAGGCGGTTGAGCATTATCGGTTGTGGAATCGCGACGACATCAGCTTTGACAGTTCGCTTGCATGTTTGCACAGCGGCTGGTCTAGCCTGCGTTGTCGCATTTAATGTTTCGGGTTTCACTGACTCGGTTTCAACCTTGGGAGATGCGGTCGCTGGTTTAGCGACGTTCTCCTCAGCGACGGGAGTCGCGACATTGCTGTTGGTGGGCGTTGCAACAGCGGGGTTGGCCGCAGGCTTCGGAGTCGAAGCATTCAACTCAGCCGCTGGTTTGTCTTCCGCAGCGACGGGCGTTTGTGCGCCGACGATCGCCGCAGTGAACAAACTAAAGATGATCACTGTCAATGAGGCAACAATGTGTACGGGGGATCTCGAACCGAGCATTTTTACTCTCCTTAATTTACGTCTGCCGCTGGTGGCGAACATTAAAAAAGACTGAGGATCAAAATTGACACTCGGGACTAACTACCGAGGATAGGTTTGTTTCAAGCAATCGAAGGCTGGCGTAAGCGGGTAACCAGCGCGTGAGTTAACAATAAGCGCCCTTACATATTGACACTCGCAGCGTAGTAGTCTTAACCTTCCATGTCAAGCAAATTCCTTGCAGTAGTTCTAAAACACGTTTAGCAATCCAACTCTGAAGTTAAACTTCCAGTCCTCTCGCCCGGACTTTTACACTCGATATTTATCTTTCGTCTTCATACAAAGGGAGAACAAGGTGGCGACTCACATCACCGTAGTTAAATTTGGCGGCACTTCAATTCAAGATGCGCCTGCATTTATGCGCGTCGCGCAGATCGTTAAAGCTAAAAACTCAGCACCGCTGATCGTTGTCGCTTCGGCGATGAGCGGCGTAACGGACGCCCTGATCACCAGCTTTCGCTGCGTTTCGACTCACGGCGTCGAAGCATCAGCGCAAACACTCGAACAACATCTCTCGCGGCATCTTGAAGTAGGACAAAATTTGTCACCGCTGCGTTTTGCCCGGTTGCGAAGTTTGATCGAGACCAGTCGAAGTGAAATTGTTGAAGCACTCGCGCGTGTTACGAGCAATGGCAAAGTCGATCTGCGACTTCACGATGCGATCGTTTCGCACGGCGAACGGCTCGCTTCGAATCTCTTGACGCTCGTACTCGAAGAACATGGAATGCCCGCCGAGTACGTTGATGCGCGCAGTTGTGTGATTACTAACAACGAACACGGAAACGCTGCGCCGTTGTTGGAAGAGTTACAGCAAAAGACGTGCGACGAATTGTTACCGTTGTTGGATCGGAAACGCATTCCGGTGTTGGGCGGATTCATCGGCTCTACAACTGAAGGCGTCACAACCACACTCGGACGCGGCAGTTCTGACTATTCAGCAACGCTGATCGGCGCCGCGGTTCACGCACGCGAGATCGAGATCTGGACCGACGTCGATGGCATTCAGACCGCCGATCCGCGTCTGGTCCAAAAGACGCGCACCGTGCCGCACGTTTCTTACTCAGAAGCCGCACAACTGGCCCAGCTCGGCGCACGCGTGATGCATCCGAAGATGATCGAACCAGTCATTGCGGATGGAATTCCGATTCGAATTCTAAATTCACACGCGCCACAACAATCGGGCACGCTGATCTCAGCGGAGTCGCACCCAAACGGCACAGTCAAAGCAATTGCGCACAAGATTGCGGGCGAGAGTGCGATTGTGGGTTGCGTCGGACAGGGATTGAATTTCAAGTTCCGCGTCGAGCCTGCTGAAGTGGGCGCGGTTGTGAGACGCCTGCACGCAGCGATCTTCGAAACCTAGTTAGATCGTTTCGTGGCTTCAGCGAGAATGTCGACGATCTTTGTCGGCGAAGTCAGACCGTACGCGCGCGTCCAATAATCACTTGAGTCGTTACCGATCAGGATCATCGGCGTGTGATCGTTTTTGTTTGAAACGGCCGCGCCGAGTCCCGCCAACACGGAATCGATCCGCGCTTTATCCCCGGTCACAAACGTCCAGTTGGGACCGGCTTTGAACTTCGTTGCGTAGTCGTTCAAACGTTCGGGCGTGTCGGTAGTCGGATCGACGCTGACTGAGATCAATTGCACGTCGACGCCGCGGTTGGCAGCGTCCTGTTGCACGCGGCGAAACGTCGCGGTCAACGACGGACAGATCGCCGTGCAGGTAGTGAACACGAAATTGATCGCGACGGTCTTGCCCTTAATCAAGTCTGAATAAAAGTTGATCTGTTTGCCGTGTTGGTCGAGCACCGGCGCGTCCGGAATCTTCGACGAAGTGAAAGCACTCGATCCGTTGGTTGATTCCGGACTCGGCGTGGGTGTGGGTGATGGCTCTTCTTTCGGCTCATCCTTCTTCGGCACCAACCTCATTTTGCACTTCGGACACGTTCCCTTCTTCGTGGAAACAATGTCCGGGTGCATCGGGCAGGTGTAAAGAACTTTCTTCTTCTGCGCAGCGATCTCGGGCGCGAAGAGCAACACCAGACAGAATACGAGTAGTACCTTCAAGTTTTTCACGTTCATGATTGCCTTAGTCCTCGGGAGTCTTCTCGGGTCCTTTATCGTCCAGCACGCTTTCGACCACCTCGACCAGCGCCTCGCTCTTCGCGAGTCCAAACGCTTTCTTCCACAGGCCCGTGCTCTCGTTGCCGACGATGATGATGTTGTAGTGGTCCTGCTTGTCTTCAACAAACTGGCCGAGCTTCTTCAACACGAAGTCCACGTTCTCTTTCGGACCGGTAAGAAAATACCAGCCGGGCCGAGCGTGAAACTTTTTGCCGAAGGCCTTCAACTCCGCCGGTGTGTCGACGGTCGGATCGACGCTGATCGAAATGATGCGCGCGTCTTTGCCGAGTCGATCTCCGAGTGCTTCCTGCACTTTTTCGAGATTGCGCGTGATCGGTAAACAACTTCCCTGACAAGTAGCAAAGAAAGAATTGATGATGACGGTTTTGCCCTGTAGCAGATCGGTGTAGAGACGCATCTTCTTGCCGTCTTGATTAACGAGCTCTACGTCCGTGAAGTATTCCTGCGCTTTTGCCGCAACACGCGTTGTTGGATTCGGACCGGGGGGTTGTTGGGGGTCCTGCGCGTTTGCGCAAACAGCGGTAAGCAGTACTAGTAAGGTTCCCAAAAGTATAGTTTTCATTGGATTGTCCTACTTCACCACCTGGAGAGTCAGTGGCATTTGTTGATTGAACTGAACGCCCAGCGATGGGCTCTGGAAGAAAATATAGTACACGCCGGGTTTCGGCGGTACAAAACTCATTTCGTAAACGCCGTCGGGATCCGGCTTCGCTACCTCGCGTTGCTGCCAGATGCCCGGCGCAAGAAACGCCAGCACCGTGATGTCCTTCACGTCTGACTTCGCATTGCCGGAATTTGTATCGACCACTTTGAAGCGCACTGTGTAACGTTCGCCGGAATTGGCCGGTTTGTCGTTGGCCAGTGGTTCAAACTTGACGGTTGTTTCTACCTTCGCCGGCATCGCCGGATTATCGGCGACCGACATTTGGAAACAATTAATCAAGCGCGGCGCGTCCAGAAGGAAAACGACGTCGTAGTGACCCGGCGTCGTCAAGCGCACGGTGCTCGTGTAAACGCCGCGCTCTGTTTCGCGCAAACTGTTGTCCAGCACCAGCAGCGCACGCGGATCGCGTTTGTAGTTTTGAAAACTGCCCATCGGCGCGGCCATGCCTTCGGTGTAGTAATAGATCATCTTGTCCGCGGGATTCGCGACCAGTACCGCGCCGTCTTCCGGCGCGGGAACGATTGCCGGAGCGATCGAAGTGGACGGCGATTCGCTCGGCGCTTTTTGTCCTGCGGGAAAACGCGTGACGGCGGCTTCTTTGCCGAGATCCGAGATCTTGATCATCGTCACGAATTCACTGCTGGCCGACCGAATGTAAGCAAACTGTTGCGTGAAGCTGATCTGATCCGAGCCTGCCGCGACCGGCACTCTGTGTACGACGCGATTCGATGAAAGATCGAAAATGTAGACGAGGCTCTTGTTCGTGTTGACGGCAAAACCGTAGCGGCCGTCGGGAGTTATGCTGAGCGTGCGTATGTCGGGTTCGGTGGGAATGCGTGCGATTACGTCGTGCTTTGTACCGCCGATAGCGACGATCGCGCCGTCGCCTTCATTGGCGACGTACGCGGTTTTACTCAACGAAGAATAAACGAGCGCCGTGGGTTGCGATCCGGTTTTGAGTTCACTCA
>DATELP010000213.1:0-5670 GCA_035276425.1 Pyrinomonadaceae bacterium | reverse complement strand
ACTTACGTGGATCTCGAACACTTACGCACAAACATCGAGGCGTTTATTGAACAGTACTACAATCGTTGTCGCTTGCACTCAGCCCTGGGCTACCAATCGCCGGAGGAGTTTGAGCGGGGGCTCGCCTCCACGGTCACGGCCGCAGGCGCCACGATGTCTTTTTTCAGGCCGGCCAAGGATCATCGACCCGCCGGTACTACGGCAAAAACCAGGAGCGGTCCGCAGACCGCTCCGCTTTGCTAGTGTGCTATTTCAAACTGTCTCAACTGACGGGTTCACCCCAGCTTCTTGTGCCTCTTTGTGGCTACTGCGTCTTACGCAGCGCGGGCGCTTAAGTTACTGAAACAGCTCGCGATCTCTTCGGCGTCGAGTGTGTCGCGTTCCATCAGGAGTTCGACGAGACGGGCGATCGAGTCTTTCTCCGCCGTCACAACCGCACACGCGCGCTGGAGCTGTGCGTTGATCAACTCATTCGTCGCTTCCTCGATCCGGTCGAGCAGGTTCTGGCTGATCGGTTGATCCGAGTTTCCGAGGTGAATCGGTCCCAAACGGCTCATGCCAAACTCGCTCACCATTTTCCGCGCGATCTCCACCGCACGCTCGATATCATTCGACGCACCGGCAGTCATCGTCGACAACAACACCTGCTCCGCCGCACGCCCACCGAGCAACAACGCAATCTGGTCTTCGAGATACTCGCGCTTCTTCATGAAGCGATCGCGTTCGGGCAACGACTGCGTCACACCCAGTGCGCGTCCACGCGGCAGGATCGAAACCTTGTGAATCGGGTCGCCATTCTCAACCGCCAAACCAACCGCGACGTGTCCCGCTTCGTGAACCGCGGTCGCATAACGCTCGTCCTCGTCCATCATGAAGCCCTGACGTTCGGCGCCCATGAGAATCCGGTCGCGCGCAATCTCGACGTGTTTGCGGCCAACGCCGTCGGCATCATCACGCGTCGCCGCAATCGCGGCTTCGTTCATCAGGTTCGCCAACTCCGCACCCGAAAACCCGGGCGTGCCGCGCGCGATCCACTGGAGGTCGAGACCTTCTTCGAGCTTCAGGTTGCGCGCATGAACGTTCAGAATTGCTTCACGTCCATTCACATCGGCCAAGTCAACCGCGATCTCGCGATCGAAGCGACCGGGACGCGTCAGCGCTTTGTCGAGAATGTCTGGCCGGTTCGTCGACGCAATCACGACCACCGCGCTCGACTGGTCAAACCCATCCATCTCCACCAGCAATTGATTCAACGTCTGATCCTGATCGGCTGAAGCGGAATCGCCACCGCGGCCACGCTGGCGGCCAAGCGCATCAATCTCGTCGATAAAGATGATGCACGGCGAAAGCTTCCGTCCTTTGGCAAACAAGTGCCGTACACGCGCCGCGCCCAGCCCCGCAAACTTCTCCTGAAAACTCGAACCCGACGCCGCTAAAAACGCGACGCCCGCTTCCTTCGCCGCCGCCCGCGCCAGCAACGTCTTGCCGGTTCCCGGCGGACCGTAAAGCAGGATGCCACGCGGAACGCGTCCGCCGAGACGGCTGAAACGCTCCGAATTACGAAGGAACTCGATCGTCTCCGTGAGTTCGTTCCTGGCTTCATCCACACCGGCAACGTCGTCGAAACCGACCGTCTGCTGGCCGTTCTGATCCGACAGTTCAAACGATCCACGGCCGCTCATGCTGGAGTAGATCCGCCACGCGGCCACACCGATCAAACCGAGCGTCAACACCGGCAGCAGGTAGTTCAAAACACTGACGAGCACGCCGGGCTGCAACGGTCGAAACTCGACCGGCACATTGTGCTTGCGAAACAGTTGCACCACGTCGTTCTGTGGTGATTCACCAGTGACAGTGGCCTGCACGAGCGAGCCGTCCGGCCGCGTCACAGTCATCGTCTCGCCTTCAATCTGCAAACCGGCAGCGCCGCCGGCTTCAGCTAATGAATAGAGTTGCGAATAGTTAATGCGCTCAACCCGGGGTTGGTGGCGCTGGTAGGTGACGATTGAAGCTGCGATTACGAGGGAGAACGTGACGACTGCAAGACAAGTCAACGCCAAACGGCGAGTACGAACCGATACTCGGGGCGTGGGGGTAGGCATACAAAAAACCTCCAAACGGCCTCCCGGGGGTCATACGGGGGCGCGCGAAAACTTAGGGTCAGACAAAGAATCGGGTTTAGGAGATGCGTCCGGAACCTTGAAGGAAGGACATGCGCGAACTGAGATGCTCGTGAAACTCCCATGCGCTTGCCGACGCGCAAACGCAGTCGTCACTTTAACAGTCAATATCGCGTTTAGTCCAGCAGAAGATTAAACGCCAAATTCGGAGCGCGGGCGGCTCGCCCGCATCCTCAGGGCGCATCGCATTGCTCCTACTGCGGGCGAGCCGCCCCGCGCTCCGAACTATTAAAAACGAGCACGCCTCGCCGCTGAGTGGAAAGTTTTCATACGCAGTAAGTCAAAATAGGCGCAAAAAGCCCACGATCCGAAACGGCATGACCGTTGCACTCACCCCTGACGATTGCTTTTGTGCCAACGAACTTGTGGCGAAACTTGGTGCGTGGTTGACAAAAGGAGGGTAGAAAGAATGCTTTGGACAATTTTTGTAATCTTGTTGGTCTTGTGGTTACTCGGCGTGGTCAGTAGTTACACTGTCGGTGGATTCATTCACATTTTGCTAGTGCTAGCGCTGGTCGTGCTGCTCATCAACATAATCGGTGGTCGTAGGACAGTCGTTTAGGCAAACAAACACACTGTTTGCCCTGCTTGACGCCCGACACCTTAACGTTTCGATAGACGGAGGCTCGTCGGGCGTCCACCTATCAAACAAGGGGTAGATCAAGCACACTCGTGATGCGCCCTACTGGATAAAGATTCATTTGTGGATCCCAGTAGGGCGAACGTTTGTAGAAGAACCTCAGACGCGCAGCGGGACTCGCGGCGAAGTCCGGATCGGTTGCGAGTAATGATTCAAACTCGCGCTTGAGGTCCGCGTCGTTTTCCATCATCTCCCGCGCGAGTGTTTCGAGTACGTAGTGTTCCGCGTACTCCTTCTCTTCGAAGATCGCATTAAAGAAGCCCCACTTCGCGAACGAGTCGGGCGCTTCGGGCTCCAACAAATTCAACACCAGCCTTCCTAAAGGTTGCGCTGAAGGCACGACGACTGATCCGGCCGGAAACTCTCTGCTTTCTGTCGTGCGTTCGACATCGAACCGCGGCATGTGCCGTCCTTCGAACGGTTCGTACGGCCAGCGAACATTCGTAAACCGATAACTCTCCACTTCAATCGTCTGCGACTCTGCCAGCGATCTGAAGCGCACGCCGTGCGCGTGCAGCACTTCGATCACGCTGGTCCATTGCACTGGCACGATGTAATACAACGGCGGCGCGGCTGCGGCTGTTACGCGAAACGTGTCGTACATCGGGATCGTCAGGTCCAAAGGTTCGCGGCCGTAGATCACGCGCAGATCGCCCGACACGTCGCTCTGTTCAGTCTCGTACTGAAATGCTTTCAATTCGAACGGCGTCGTTTCGTCTGTTAACTCGAAATCCAACGGGTAGAAATTTGACGGACTGTAGTTGCGGCAGGCTTCAACGGTACGTTGATCGGCTTCACGTCCGACACGAATTAATCGATCCGGATCGTTGTTGACTTCGGTTAACGCGGCGCGAAGGAAGTCGTACGTGCCGATCACGCGCGAACGGTAATCCTTGATCATGTGCGTTTCGATCAGAATACCGGCGCGGTTGCGTAAAGGTACGTAGCCGGTTGAGAAACGAGGCGAGCCGTTGAAGTCGCGCGTGCCGAGTGTCAGATCGCGGTTGTCGATGAACTCGAGATACCACGAGATCACGTTGCCGGCGACTTCAGTTGCTTTGGCGACTTTGTCGTCGAATATGTCGCGTTCCCATTCGAGCAGTGCTTCGTCGATGCCCGCGTGGTGTTCGTGGTGGTAGGTGATGTTGCAGCGATAGTCTGCGCCGTCGGTGACGTGGCAATCAATGAAGAGATCGGGTTCCCACTCGTTATACAAACGAAGCCACGCGCGTGTTTCGGGCGTGTCGGCTTTCATGTAGTCGCGGTTGAGGTTTTGGTAAGTGCTTGTTGTGCGCCAGCCCATCGACTCCGGACCGTTTTGGTTGATGCGATTGAACGGCGTGGAACGTTCGTGACCGTCGGTGTTGTAGATCGGGATGAAAAGCAGGACGACGTTGTTCAGAATTCCGGCGGCTGTCTTTGTTATGGCGATGTCGCGTAGTAATGCGAAACCGGCATCTTTACCGTCGGGTTCACCGGAGTGAATGCAGGCCTGGATTAGTACAACGGCTTTACCGTCGGCGCGCGCCGCTTCGGGCGTGAACGTTTGGGTTTCGGACGCGATCAGCAACGGGAGTTCGCGTCCCTGGCCGCTGTGTCCGAAGCTGTGATACTCGATCGCGGGTGAGGCGTTCGCTAATTCTTTGGCGAAAGCGATTGTGTCGGCGTAGTTTGGGGTTTGGCGGTAGTTGGTTTTTTCAGCGTGTGTTTGCATAGCCACAAAGAGGCACAAAAGGCACAAGAAGCACAAAAACAGTTAAGTTCGGAACGTAGGTTAAGGAAACTAGCGAAGCGTGGTGTTGCAAGAGCGGCACTCCTGGCGACGGCGCGCATTGAGAGTGCCGCAGTTAGCACAGCGAAGGTACACGACCCGTGTGAACCAACCGGTAATTAACGCGCTGCCGCCCAGGATGGCGATCAGGACGGCAGCGTTTAAGATGAAATCCTTCAACTGTTACGAGTTTCCGAAACTCTACCTGGATGAGCCTGCCCGCGTTCATACCCTTCCCTGAACGCAGTGTCAAGTTCACCAACGTAGGCGCTCTGTAAATCCTGCTCGACTTCGCTGTAAGCCTTTCCACGCCGCCGCGGGTGCAACGCCGCTTCGTAGCCACGGCGATAGCTTTCCTCGTCCTGATCGAAATCGCGCCCGTCGCGGTGATAATGCGACCGCTCACTCGTGCGCAATTCGTTCCACCAGTTCTCCCGCAGCTCGTCGAGATCCATCGCGCGCGAACGCACGAGCACATCTTCCGCCTTGTCTGTCTCGTCGTCATTGTCGGTGTAAACGATAAGCACCGAGTGCCCGTGGCGCAGTGCGTCTTCGTAAAGATAGATGTCTTCGTGAGGCACGCCCTCACCCAACTCTTCTTCCATCTGATCGCCCACTGCCGCACCCGTGGCTGCGCCGACTAGACCAAGCAACGCGGCGCCGACCATGCCAAAGGCGATCACTGGACCAACGCCCGGCACCGCCAATGACGCGGCTGCGAGTCCCAGCGTCGCTCCACCCGCGGCGCCCATCGCGCCACCAACGGCTGCGCCCATGGCGCGGCCCATACCCGGTTGTTCTGTGTCTGTAACTGGTAGCCCGCGTTCTAAATCACGATCGTCACTGCCGGGAGCTACTAATCCTATTCTGTTATCCGGTATGCCGGCTTTTCGTAATTCATTGACTGCTTTTTCCGCGTCTTCCCGCGATCGAAATACTCCTGAAATGGCTTCCATTGTCGTGCCCTCCGGTTTTGATATCAGCCCGCCTAGAGGAACTTCTATGCTAACAGAGGTCCAGCGGCAAGCAACAAACTGCGTCGACACAAATCGTTGAGGAAATCCGCAAAGCTATGTTAG
>DATELP010000212.1:0-29522 GCA_035276425.1 Pyrinomonadaceae bacterium | reverse complement strand
ATCTGATCGTCTCGACGCAGGGTCGCGCGATTTGGATTCTCGATAACGTCAGTTCGCTCCACCAAATCGCCGCAAACGCGAAGGCTTCGGAAACAATTCTCTTCAAACCACGCGACGGATACCGTACGCGTGTTGCTCCCGCGAACCTCGGACCGGTCGTCGAATACTATCTCCCTTCAGCCCCAACCGGGGCAGTCGCGATCGAAATCCTTGACAGCAAGGGCGCGGTGCTGAATTCTTACACGAGCGAGGCGCCCGCGGCCCGTCCGGGCCGTGGAAACACGGGCGCCAACATGCCGGGTGTCGGCGGCGCCGGTCCCGAATCGCAACCGGATCCTGACGCCGCGCCTGTTCGACGCGCTGCACCACCGCCGCGCGTCACCAAAACGGCGGGTATCAATCGTTTCGCTTGGGACGTGCGCAACCAGGCCGGTGTCACGTTGCCGCCGGGCCAGTATCAGGTCCGGATGAAATCAGGCTCTGTGACACAGACTCAGCCGCTAAATGTGCTGATCGATCCGCGCGTTGCGGCGGACGGCGTGACAATCGCCGATCTACAGGAGCAGTTTGAGCACAACATGCGCATGCGCGCGCTGGTGACCGAGGTCAATCAACTCGTCACCCGGGTTCGTGAGGCGCAGAACAAATCCGAAGCCTTGAACGCGGTGGCAGCAAAATTAATGAACGAACCCGTGCGCTATGGCAAACCTGGGCTTCAGTCGCACATCACATACCTCGCCGGTATGACCGCAAACGTGGACCAGAAGATCGGCCGCGACGCGATTCAGCGCTATGAGGTCTTGAAAAAAGAGCTTGAAGCGATTAAGGCTGAACTAGACCGATTGCCTTGATAATAGGTCCTATAGGACCAATAGGACCTATTCTTTTCCCCCGACGTGAAACGCAGAACTTTCCTCCAGATGTCGATCCCCGTCGCGGCAGGCTTGGCGCTGCCCGCCTGCGCGCGCATTCAGGGATCGGCGGAGCCGCCCGGCGTCTCAATGGTGCTGCGCGGCGGAAAAGCCTTCTACCAAAACCGCTGGCAATCGATCGACGTCGGCATCGACTTCAACGGTCGCCTCCGTTTCGGCAACAATCTTCCGGCGCAAAATGTCCTCGACGTAAAAGATCACGTCGTTGCGCCCGGCTTCATCGACGTCCTCGCCGACAACTCAACCTCACCCGAAAGCACCTATCCAATCTTCGAAAACTACAAGGTTTCTGACGGCGTCGTGACTGCATTGCAAATGCACGGCGGCAGCGCCGACTGCGGCAGTTACTACAAACGTTTCGGCAACTTGCCGCACGTTATCAACTTCGGCGTTTCGACGTTCGTCATGCAGATCCGTGCGCGTGCGGGCGGACTCGCGTCGAGCAAGTTGCTCATCGAAAAAAATCTGGACGACGGCGCACTCGGAGTTTCGCACAGCATTGAGTATCAACCCGCGCCTTACGCTGAGTTGCTCGAATTCGCAAAGCTCGCGAAGAAGTACGAGCGTCCTTTCTTTCTACACTTGCGTTACTCGTCCAAAGAGAAAGAACTCGACGGCGTTGATGAAGCGATTCGTTTGGCGCGTGACAGCGGCGCGCGCGTTCACATCGCGCACCTGCACTCAACCGGCGGCACTTTTCACATGGAGCAGGCGCTGGACAAGATCCGGAACGCAAACAGTCAGGGCTTGACGATCACGACCTGTGTTTATCCTTACTCATATTGGGCCACGTATCTCTACAACAGCCGCTTTGGACCAGGCTGGCAACAACGTTACGGACTCGACTACAGCGATCTAACGATCGTCGGCACGTCGGAACGATTGAACGCGCGCTCGTTTGCTCACTATCGCAAGAGTCCGAAGCTGGCTGCTGTGCCGGAAGGCACGATGCCGTTGGATAAGACGGTCGACCTCGCGTTGCGCGAAGACTTTTGCATGATCGCGTCTGACGGCGGGATTCAGTTTGAGCCGCGTGCGAATTCGCATCCGCGCGGCGCCGGCTGTTTCGCTACTGCGATCCGTCACGCGCTCGACATCGGCATGCCGCTGGAAAAGATTATCGAGAAGATGACGTTGCTGCCGCGCAGTGTGTTGCACCCGGTGTTGAAAGAACGTGGCGTGCTTCAGGAAGGCGCGATCGCAGATCTCACCGTCTTTGATCCGGTGAAGATTCGTGGTAACGCTTCGATCGAAAACCCGAATCAGTTCTCGTCCGGCATTGATGTTGTGATTGTGAATGGTAAGATCGCGTTCAAAGGCGGAGCCCCCGCAAGCAAAAGTGGAATTGCAATAAAGGCGTGATCTTATGCAACGGATTGTTTCTTTTCTTCCCTCAGCCACTGAAATTGCCTGTGCGCTTGGCCTCGCTGACTCACTCGTCGGCATCACGCACGAATGCGATTACCCGCCGGAGGTTCGCGACAAGCCTGTCGTCGTGCGCAACGTGTTGCCGATCGAGCGCATGAGCCAGAGCGAGATCGATCGCGCGGTCGCCGCACGTATGCACGAAGGGCTGAGTCTTTACCAGATTGATGAAGAACTGCTGCGCACGCTCGACCCCGATCTGATTCTGACGCAGAACCTTTGTCAGGTTTGTGCGCCGTCAGGAAATGAAGTCTCACAAGTGATCAAGACGTTGGGCCGCACGCCGGAGATCCTCTGGCTGACGCCGCAATCACTCAGCGAGATCTTCGACAACGTACGTGAACTCGGCGCTGCAACCGGACGCACCGCTGAGGCCGAGCAACTGATTGCTAATTGCGAAGCGCGGATCGAAAGGTTAGCCGATCGTCTGCACGGTGTTGCTGAGCGGCCGCGTGTGTTCTGTATGGAGTGGCTCGATCCGGTGTTTGCGAGCGGACATTGGGTGCCTGAGTTGGTAAAGCTCGCCGGTGGTGTTGATGGTTTAGGTAGTGAACGTGGCGAGTCAGTGCGTGTTTCGTGGGAAGAGGTCGTTGCCGCGGCGCCGGAAGTTGTCGTGATCATGCCGTGCGGGTTCAACCTCGAACAGACGATGAAACAAATCTGGAGCGTCTTTGGCAATCAAAAATCCGAAGCCGCGCGAGCGTTTTTCGAACTACCCGCGGTGCGCAACGGCCGTGTTTACGCAGTCGACGCAAACTCCTACTTCGCGCGTCCCGGCCCGCGTGTTGTCGAAGGCGCAGAACTCCTCGCTCGCCTCATCCATCCCGATCTATTCGCGAACGAGTCTGTCCCTGAAGAATTTTCAAAAGCGTTTCAGAGTGTTGATGTTGCTTTACTGCAAGGCTCGCTCGAAGAAGACAAGGATTACTACGTCGAACGCGGCTCATTTGTCTTCACCGCTTCCTATCTAAAACGCCGCGGCTACTGCTGCGGCAACGGCTGCCGCCACTGCCCTTATTAGTCGACAGGAATTCAATCTTGTATATTCTGAGCACCCTGTCCAACAAAGGAATTTCGTTATGTACACTTTGCTCGTTCACACTCTATTGCTCGCAATGATTACTCAAACGAACCCTCTAATCGTGAAGTGGGAAGGCCCGTTCGGCGGCGTTCCACCTTTCGACCAAGTGAAGATCGCGCTTTTCAAACCCGCGCTCGAAGCCGCGATGGCCGAACAACTCGCCGAGACCGAACGCATCGCCAACAATCCCGCGGCGCCTGATTTCGAAAACACCATCGCCGCTCTCGAGCGCACCGGCAGCACCCTCGATCGCGTCGGCACGCTTTACGGCGTTTGGTCCAACACCATGGCGAATCCGGAGTTTCAAGCCGTCCAACGCGAGATGGCGCCAAAACTCGCCGCGTTCAACGATCAGATCACGCAAAACGAGGCACTCTTCAAACGCATCGACGCCGTTTACAACTCGCCCGACAAAGCAAAACTCAAACCCGAACAGCAACGCGTCACCTGGCTCTACTACACCAACTTCGTTCGCGCCGGCGCGCGTTTGAAACCAGAAGCCAAAACACGTCTCTCGCAGATCAACCAACAGCTCGCCGGGCTCTTCACGAAGTTCAGTCAAAACGTACTCGCCGAAGAGACCGATCAATTCATCGTGCTCAAGAGCGAAGACGAACTCGCGGGACTGCCGCAGTCGATACGCGATGCAGCCGCCGCAGCCGCGGAAGCGAAGAAGCAACAACCGGGCACGTGGGTGATCATGAACACGCGTTCCTCGATCGATCCGTTTCTAACCTACTCCGATCGCCGCGACCTGCGCGAAAAAGCGTGGCGCATGTTCATTAACCGCGGCGACAACGGCGGCGAACATGACAACAACGCCATCATTACCGAAATCCTGCAACTCCGCGCCGAACGCGCGAAACTACTCGGCTACCAGACACACGCCCACTGGCGTCTGGAAAACTCGATGGCCAAAACTCCGGAACGCGCGATGGAGTTGATGGAAGCTGTTTGGAAACCTGCGGTCGCGCGCGTGCATGAAGAAGTCGCCGACATGCAAGCACTCGCCGACAAGGAAGGCGCGAAGATCAAGATCGAGCCGTGGGACTATCGCTACTACATGGAGAAGGTTCGCAAAGCCAAATACGATCTCGACCAGAACGAAATCAAACCTTATCTCCAACTCGAGAAGTTGCGCGAAGGCATCTTCTGGGTCGCGGGCGAACTCTTCAATTTCAACTTCACGCCGGTGACAAACGTTCCGGTGGCGCACACGGACATTCGCGTTTGGGAAGTCACGGACAAGACGACGAAGCGTCACATCGGTTTGTGGTATTTCGATCCTTATGCTCGCGCCGGCAAACGCTCGGGCGCGTGGATGAACGCCTATCGCACGCAGGAACGAGTCGACGGTGAGATCACCACGATCGTTTCCAACAACTCAAACTTCGTCAAAGGCAAACCCGGCGAGCCCGTGTTGATCTCGTGGGACGACGCTACGACGATGTTCCACGAGTTTGGCCATGCACTACACGGCTTGAATTCAAACGTCACGTATCCGTCAGTTTCAGGGACTGCGGTGCCACGCGACTACGTCGAGTTTCCGTCGCAACTTTTGGAACACTGGCTCGCGACGCCGCAAGTGTTGCAACGTTTCGCGTTGCACTATCAGACCGGCAAACCGATCCCGCAGGAGCTGGTCGACAAGATAATGAAATCGGCTACGTTCAATCAGGGATTTGCAACGGTCGAGTATCTGTCGGCGGCGCTGGTCGACATGAAGCTGCACCTCGCCGGCGACAAGAAGATCGATCCGGACGCGTTCGAGCGTGAGACACTCGCGCAGCTCGGCATGCCGAAAGAGATCGTGATGCGCCATCGCACGCCGCAGTTCCTGCACGTCTTCGGAAGTGACGGCTATTCGGCGGGCTATTACAGCTACTTGTGGTCGGACGTGATCACCGCTGATGCGTTCGGCGCGTTTACCGAAGGCAAAGGTCCTTACGATCGCGACGTGGCGGAGAGGCTGCGCAAGTATGTGTTCTCGGTTGGCAACACGATCGATCCCGCTGACGCGTACCGCTCATTCCGCGGACGCGATCCGAAGATCGATGCGTTGATGAAAAAGCGAGGCTTCGCGGCGAAGAGTTAAGCAACCACAAAGAGGTACAAAAAGAGGCACGAGAAACAGTAGATGTTCTTGTGCCTCTTGTGCTTTTTGTGCCTTTTTGTGGCTAGTTTCTTCGACCGCCCATCAAGCGCAGCAGGAAGAAGAAGAGGTTGATAAAGTCGAGATAGAGCGACAGCGCGCCAACCACGGCGTAAGCTCCGACGCGTCCATCCGGCAGCGCAACCGCCATGTGCTTCAAGCGCTGCGCGTCCCACGCAGTCAGTCCCGTGAACACGATCACGCCGACGACCGAAATCACGAACTGAAGCGCGTCGTTCTGCCAGAACAGACCCACAACCATCGCGATGATCAACCCGATCAATCCCATGAACGCAAACTGTCCGATGCCTGCAAGACTTCGCTTAGTGAAAGTGCCGAACAGCGCCAGTGCGCCGAACATTCCGGCCGTCACCATGAACACTCCAAATATTGAAGCGCCGGTGTAGAGCAACAGGATGACGGACGTAGTGATTCCTACCGCCACCGAGTAGACCATAAAGAGCGTTGCCGCCGTCACTGGCGACATCTTATCCACCCGCGCCGACAGGTAAAAGACCAGTCCAAGCTGACCAAACAGCAAAATCCAGAACAGTATCCGGTTAGCGATAAATGTCTCGATCAAAAGGGGCGAGGATGCGACCGCGAAGGCCGTGCCCGCTGTCACCAGCAGCCCGAGAAACATCCAGCCGTAAACTTTGCTGAGAAACGCCGTGACGCGAACATCCGCGCCAGCAACTGCATAAGGGGATTCATTCCAACTCATTCGTTAACTCCTTGTTGGCTTTGCCAACGGTTTCAAATCTGGCGGTTATTATACAGTATGGAGCCACGGACCCATACGAATGCACACTGACAGGAAGTCGGTGTTTGTCCGTGTTACTCTGTGGCACAATACCGCGGCCCGACCAGCGAAAAACGTCAGGAGGAACCATGATCAGCAAACCCCTTTTGCTTGTTATTACTTTGATTTTTGCCGTGCCCGCCTTGGGGCAGTTTGGCCAGTCAAACAACAGACTGACCGATTCCGCGTCCCGGCTGTCGCGCGATGCGGAGGATTTCGCCAGCGCCACTTACAACAGCTACACCACTTCCAACCGCAACAATCGCAACGAAATCGAAGCTGTGATGCTGGCGCAGCAGCTTGGCGCCTCGGCGAGGATCTTTTATCGCATGGTCGTCGATCGGCGCCGGCCGCAGGAACTGCGCGACGCTTTTGACCTGGTGCAGAACATTGCGCGTTCCGTCGAGCGCAACAATCTTCAGCGCAGCAATTGGTACAACGTGCAACGTTCGCTGAACGATGTCGCAAGAGACATCGGCGACACGACGAATCCCGGGCCGTTTCCGGGTGACGGCGGCAACAACGGCGGGCGTGGTGGACGCATGACGTGGAAAGGACGCGTGGACGACGACGTGCGCATCACGATCCGCGGCGGCAGTGCTGACGTGGAAACGCTGGGTGGCACGCCGTACTACGACGCGCAGCCGAACTTCGGCGCTTCGTTGCCGTCGCGCCGCGTGACCGTGAGACTCACGAACAAGCGTGGACGAGGCGAGATCTACATCGAACAGCAACCGTCACGTGAGAACGACTTCGCGGTCGTCGTGCGGATCAAGGATTCGCGCGGTGGCGCCTCGGATTATGAATTCGAGTTGCAGTGGTAGAACTTTTTGACAGGATGACAGAATTTACAAGATGGCTTTACTGAGGCATGGCTCCATGCTTTTTACTTATCTTGTGAATTCTGTTCATCCTGTCAATTTTCGATAAGGATCTCGTCGGCGAAGATCCAGGTGTTCTTTCCGGCGTGACGAGCGAGGAGGCGAACGTAGCGCGCGTCTTGAGGCGTGATTGTTTGCTCGAAGTTTCTGATCGACGTCTCGCTTCCTTCGCGAATTATGTAGGCCGCGAGCTTATAACTCTTTCCATCGACTGAAAGGTAGATCTCGACGCGGTGCGGGAACCAAATCCAGGCCCCAATGTCCTGTAGAAATCCCGCACCGACTTTCGAAACGCGCTGCACCTTTCCGAGATCCACAACCGCTTCCAGATCCTTCTCCCAATAACCCTGCCACGCTCCATCAGTCCAGTTCATCGTACCGCGAATGCCATCGATCAACGCGTTGTCACCGCCTCCGGGATACTGCGAACTGTAACTGGATGACAGCGTGATCTTCCAGTCGTGCGGAATACGATGGAAAGTTCCCGTCACCACACGACTGCGATTCCCGCGCGCATCAATCGCCACAGCTTTCACAGTCGTGTCGCGTTCAATCGCGAACGGCCTCACAAACCGGTTCGACGTAGACGTCGGTTCAGAACCGGCCGTGGTGTAGTAGACAGAAGTCGGAGGCGCGAGGTTTTGCACACTGATGGAAAGACGCTCCTTAAAAACCTTTGTTCCTCTAATCACTGGCGCCGGGATCATTTCGAATCCGACGATCCGGGATATGCGCGTGTTTTGAAATCCCTGTCCAAACTGGCGATTCGCTTGCGGCCCCATGGTGAAAACAAGCTCTCCTCCCGCAACCAAATCACTATGTTCGAGGAAGCTTTTGAAGTACGGCTTACCATTCAGCGTCGTCGACTGAACATAAAAATTCTTATCCGAAACACCATTCGCTTTCACGACGAATGACTTCCCATTCTCAAGCCTGAACCGCACTTCCGGAAACAACGGCGAACCGATCGCATAGATCGTCGACCCGGGCGTGACCGGATAAAACCCCGCCGCACTAAACACGTACCACGCTGACATCTGACCGCAGTCTTCATTCCCGATCAGCCCATCAGGCGTCGGCTTGTAAAACTCATCCATGATCTGCCGCACGCGAGACTGAGTCTTCCACGGCTCGCCAGCGTAGTTATATAGATACGCGATGTGATGACTCGGCTCGTTACCATGCGCGTATTGCCCAATCAACCCGGTGATGTCCACCTGCTCGCGTCCGGTGGTCCGGGCTTCGGCCGCAAACATCTGGTCCAACTTGCGCGCGAACCCACGCGGTCCACCCATCAAACCCATCAACCCACTCACGTCCTGCGGCGCAAAGAACGTGTATTGCCACGAGTTCGCTTCCGTAAACGCAAACGTGACCTCACGCGGATCGAACGGCTCGATCCAGTTGCCATTCGTGCGTGGCCGCATAAACCCCGAAACCGGATCGAAAACGTTCTTGTACGACTGCGCCCGCGCAAGGTAGCGCTGATAGTCGTCCGTGCGGCCGAGCAGCTTCGCGACCTGCGCGATGCACCAGTCGTCATACGCATACTCGAGCACCTTCGAAACAGACTCGCGTTCGTCTTCCATCGCGATGAAACCGTTGTCGATGTACGCACCCAAGCCGCGATGCTCTCGCAGTTCGGCGCTCTGCTTCATCGCCTCATAAGCTTTGTTCAGATCGAAGCCGTCGATGCCTTTTGCGGCCGCGTCCGCAATCACTGACACGGCGTGATAACCGATCATCGTGTCGGTTTCGTTCGCCGCAAGCTCCCAAACGGGCAGGCGTCCGCCCTGTTCGTACTGGACCAGAAACGTCTTGATGAAGTCGCGCGTGCGTTTTCGATCGATGAGCGCGTAAAGCGGATGCGCGGCGCGAAACGTGTCCCACAACGAAAAGACCGTGTAGTTTTGGAAACCTTGCGCCTTGTGAATCTTCATATCGCGCCCGCGATAACGTCCGTCGACGTCGATGAAGAGATTCGGCGCAATCATCGTGTGATACAGCGCGGTGTAGAAGTTGGTTAACTGAGCGTCGCTGCCGCCGGTCACAGTGATCTTGTTGAGCTCAGTGTTCCACGCAACCGCGGCTTCAGCTTTTACTTTGTCGAAACTCTTGTGGTTCAACTCCGCGGCGAGGTTCAACCACGCACCGTTTATGTCGACCGCGGATATCCCGACTCGCACAAGCACCTGTGGCGTCCTGCTCGTGTCGAAACGAAAGTAACCTTTGACGTTCTGACCGCGCGCCTCGCGTGAACCCTCAACCAGCCTGTCGTCTACCGCGATTCCCGACTTCACGATCGGATGCGAAAACTGGATCGCAAAATAAACGATCTGGTCCCTGGCCCACGCTTGCGAGCGGCGCCAGCCGACGATCGTGTCGCCGCCGGTGATGCGCAGACCCGAATCGAGAACTTTGTCGCGGTGCGTGAGGTCGATGACGATGTTTGCCTGTTGCGTCGCGGGAAACGTGTAGCGATGTAGTCCTGCCCGTTCGGTTGCGGTGAGTTCGACGAGGATATTGTCGTCGTCGAGCCGCACGGAGTAGTAGCCGGGCGAAGCAGTTTCGTTGCTGTGTTGAAAACGCGACGCGTAGCCTTTCTCGGGCGAGTCGTTTACTAGCGCGTTGAGGTTAGGGTCGCCGACAGTCGGCATCAGCAGGACATCGCCGTACTCGGAGATGCCCGTGCCGCTGAGATGCGTGTGACTGAAGCCGTAGATGATCGAATCGGAGTAGTGATAACCGGAACAGCCATCCCAACCTGTGAGACGCGTGTCGGGGCTGAGTTGGACCATGCCGAACGGCCGCGTCGCGCCGGGATACGTGTGACCGTGACCGCCAGTGCCGACAAACGGGTTGACGAACCGCGCCAGATCCTGTTGCGCCGAAACCTGCGCGGCTGACACGACCAGAAAACAGACGATGAGAATGTGCTTCACGGTGCGGTAGCGAGCGCGTGGACCAACCGCTCGAGTGCCTGAAGATCGCGCAGATCGAGAACCTCGACCGGCGAATGGCTGTAGCGTCCGGGCCACGACAAACTGACGTGTACTGTGCCGTAACGAATGAAATCGGAACCGTCAGTGCCGCCGTTCGTCGCGCCGACTTGCAGCGGAATATTTTGCGCGCGGGCGATCGCGAGTATGCGTTCGATCTCGGCGGGCGCTGCGACGGAAGCGTTGTCGAGCCCGCGAATGACGGCGCCCTGGCCCAACGGCGCGTGAGCAAAACGCGTCGTTTCCGCGGGCGAGTCGGAAGAGACGAACGTGTCGACACTGAACACGCGTTTGACCGACGTTGCATAACGTGTCGCCAGCGCCATCGCGCCTTCGAGGCCCGTTTCTTCACGCACAGACCACGCGAAGATTACCTTTCGTTTCAACGTGGCGGGATTAATTCGCCGCGCCGCGAGAATCAGCGCTGTCGAACCCGCGCGATCGTCGAGTGCGCGAGCCGTGAAGCGCGTTCCGCCGATACGCGTCGCATTCTTTGCGGCAGTGACCGAGAGTCCGTCAACGACGCCGAGTTGTTTCAAACCTGCGGCATCAACACCGAACCATGCTGTCACCACTTCCGGTTGTTTCGAAGTCGCGCTTTCGCGCGGCACAAACACGCCGCGCAACGGCGCTTTACCGTCTGCAAAATGCAACAACGCCTGCTGTCCTTCCCACAGCGACGGGAACAGTCCGCCACGCGTGCGCAAGGTGACCACACCGTCCGCAGCGATGCTCGCGACTTCAAACCCGACCTCGTCCTGGTGTGCGATGAACATGTGCGCGTCGCGGTCTGGTCCGAGTTCCAGTATCAGATTCCCTTCTTTGTCAGTCGTCGTTCGCAAACGCGCCCACGCCGGCAGCGCAGCCACAATCGCCTCGCGCACGAGCCGTTCATGTCCCGAAACCGACGGAACATCCGCCAGTGTTTTGAGTACGTCCGCCGTCGTCGCAAACCCATCCGCTAAAATCGGCTTGGACCTTGTGATCTCCGGCAGCGCCACCCAACGCTTCGATCCCTCCCCAACTCCCGCAGCCTTCTGCACCGACGCCAACAACGACTCCGCATCCTTCACCTCAACACTCTCAACCAGCGAACCCGCATAACGCACTCGCGGTGTGATCGTGTTCATTGTAAATCCAGTCAAAGTTACCGGGTTCTGATCGACAACCGTCACTTGATCGACTTCTCCCAACGCCCTCAGCACGGCTTCCAAACCATCATTGCCAAAACTCCGCAACGTCGTTAGCAAAAAGATCGTCTCACCACTCTGAACACGCCCACTCGCCGCCGTGGCTACAGCCGCACATCCAACACGCACACCAGCCGATGGTCCAGCCACAAAATCTCCATAAGACCAGCCAACCGCATCACGCACGACCGGATTCAACATCTCGATCCCCAACGCACGCACGTCAGTGCGCGAGGCCGCGCCCACATCAACCCAGAGATCGTCGAGCGTCGTCACCGGCGCATTCGGCTGGCGTCCACGCTGCAAGTGCGTGCTCTTCACAATCACAACACCAGGCACGCCACGCGCGCGCGTCAAAACTACTATCCGTTGGCCTTCGTGAAACTGCGTCCAGAGCGGATGCTGCCGCGCACTGCCAACTTCACGCAGTCGCAGATAACCCGTCTCCGTGATCTCAGTTACCGCAAAACCCGCGCGATCCAAACCACACGCGACAACGCGACGCGGGCTCCCGCTTCCTTGTCGCAAGATCAAATTCCCGAGCGCGTCACGACGCCAACCGGGCATCGCTTTCATGATTTGATCCGTCGCGAGATGCTCCCAACCGGGCGGCGCATCAAGCGCGATCCAACTCCGCAACGCACCCGCATCGGCATGTCCATCACGTCCATCTTGAGCAACAACAACACCGAGCGGAAGAAGAATTAACAGCAGCGCAAGTAGTTTCGGGGAGCGGGTCATGGCGCAAGAGACTACACGGTCGTGTCGCAATTTCAAATCGAATTCCCTCTGCCTTATCTTGTCAATCCTGACATCCTGTCCAAGTCCACTACACGAAATCCTTGCGCTTGGCGAAAAAGTTGGTATACTGCGCGCCTCCGTCCCAGACAGACTCCCAAACCAGAGCGGTAACTCCCAAACTTGATCGTAGTGCGGACCCGGCGCTGCTAAACGACTAAAACGCAGTTCATAAATTCATACGTGCGCAGTAGCGAGTGTGTACATGTATCTGGCTTTGTACCTCATGTCAGTTCAACGAATGAGAACCAGGGAGACCGTTGCTTTCCCGCTGGATTTCTCGCCGATGCGGGCGGCGTGTATCCCCCACCAACCCACTACAGTCTGGAGGAGAAGAGTATGAAGAAAGTTTTCGCGTTACTTGTTTTGGCAGGTCTCAGTGCAACTTTTCTGTTTACGTCACCCGTTCGTAGCCAGAAGGTAAATAAACTTCGCAAGCAGTCGAATAAGATCGAGAACAGCTACATCGTTGTCCTCAACGACGCCGTTATCGGCGAAAAGGGCCGCTTCTCCATCGCTCCTTACGTCGCTGATGAACTCGCTCTCACCCATAAAGGAAAACTCAAACAGGTCTTCCAGAATGCAATCAACGGATTCTCCGTCGAGATGACCCCCGAAGAGGCGGAGCGTCTCAGCGAAGATTTCCGAGTCGCATACGTGGAAGAAGATGCGGTAATCACGGCTGACGCAACGCAGAGCAATCCACCGTGGGGTTTGGATCGCATCGACCAGCGCAACCGGCCGTTGAATGCGATCTACACGTTCAACTTTACCGGCGCAGGCGTGTTCGCGTATGTGATCGACACCGGCATCCGCACTGCACACACGCAGTTTGGCGGACGTGCTTCGAACGTGTTTGACGCGTTTGGCGGCAACGGACAGGATTGCAACGGCCACGGTACGCACGTGGCGGGAACCATCGGCGGCTCGACCTACGGCGTCGCGAAGAGTGTGAACCTTCGTGGCGTGCGCGTGCTCGACTGCAACGGTTCCGGCTCGACCTCGGGCGTGATTGCGGGCGTCGACTTCGTTCGGCTGAATCATTCGAATCCGGCAGTTGCGAACATGAGCTTGGGCGGCGGCATTTCGAGTGCGTTGGACACCGCGGTGAACAACCTCTCGAACTCGGGAGTCGCGATCGCAGTGGCGGCTGGCAACAGCAACGCCAACGCGTGCAACTCTTCGCCGGCTCGCGCAGCAAACGCGATCACCGTTGGCGCAACCACGACCACCGATGCTCGTGCGTCGTTCTCCAACTTCGGCACGTGTCTGGACCTCTTCGCGCCAGGCCAGGGAATCCTGTCGGCGTGGTTTAGTTCAAACACAGCGACTGCAACGTTGAGTGGAACCTCGATGGCTTCGCCACACGTGGCGGGCGTCGCGGCGCTCTACAAACAAGTGAACCCGTCGGCGTCATCGACGACAGTTCGCAATGCGATCGTGAACGGCGCGACGGCGAACGTTGTGACCAATCCTGGCACCGGCTCCCCGAACCGGCTGCTGTATTCGTTGTTCTTCTAGGGCGTTCTACAAAAGACCGGCAGGCCACGCATCGTGAGGTTCGTGGCCTGTCAGTTCCTACAAAAGGAGAAAATCATGCTCAAACGAATTACAGCTAGACTCTTTGCACTGCTAGTGCTCTGCGGCGCACTTGCAATCCTGGCGTATCCGCCTGCCACGTCCAGCAGTGGGCGGTACTGTTTAGACGTTCCCATCTGCTACGGCGACTGTTGCAGCGGCTACTGGTGCTGCGACCAATGGGGCAACTGTACGTGTGGTTGAGCCGCACAAAACCATCCACAGATTACGCGGAATCTGGGTAATCTGTGGATGGTCCTTTCCTTTGGCTTGTTTTTGCTGTTGACAACTGCGCACGACCGGATAAAACTTACCACTCTCGTCTTTCCGAAAACCGTCTGACAACTGTGAGGTGAAACCGATGAAACACTTCGGAAGAGTGTCTGGCGCACGGGCCATGCTACGGCAAGGCGCCTCGTTGCTCTGCGCCGTTGCGCTGCTCTCCACAATGCTCGTCGCGTATCCGGCCGTGGCCGTGCGTGCGCAACAAGCAACTGCTGCGCGGCCAGCGCAGACGCCGGCGACCAAACGCGCGCTCACTCATCAGGATTACGATTCGTGGCGTTCGATCCTGGCCCAACAAGTTTCGCGCGACGGTAAATTCGTGGCCTATGCGTACGTGCCGCAGGACGGAGACGGCGAGATCGTCGTGCGCAACCTCGCGACCGGTGTCGACTGGCGCGCGCCGCGTGGTTATCGCCCGCCGGCGCCACCGCCCGACGATCCGGGCACAAACATCGCGGAGTTTCAGGCGGAGTTGGCGCGTTTGCTGCGTCCGGTTTTCACGGCAGACAGCAAGTTTCTCGTCTTCTCCACCGAGCCGACCAAAGCGGAACTGAACAAAGCGAAGAAAGAGAAAAAGAAACCGGAAGACATGCCTAAGAACGGTCTCAGCATCATGGACCTTGCAAACGGCACGGTCACACAGATTGAAAAAGTAAAGACGTTCCGCGTGCCCGAGGATGGATCCGGTTTTATCGGTTATTTACTTGAGCCGGTTCCGGAAGTTAAATCCTCCGAGTCAAATCCCCAAAATCCCTCGCCCGGTCCTGCCCCACGACCCGGTCGCGGTGCGAAGAAAAAGGAGTACGGTTCAGAACTGGTCCTGCGGAACATGTCCACCGGCGCTGAACGAAAATTCAGCGACGTGCTCGACTTCACGATCAGTAAAGACGCCAAGACGCTCGTCTACACCGTCTCATCGCGTAACGAAGAAACCAACGGCCTTTACGCCGCCGCCACCGCAAACGACGGCACACCAACAGCATTGCTCAGCGGCAAAGGCAAATACCAAAAACTCACCTGGGACGAAGACAACACGCAGCTCGCCTTCATCAGCGACAAGGAAGACGCCGCGGCGAAGCAGCCGAAGTTTCGCGTCTATCACTGGAACCTGAAAGACCAGCAAGCGAACGAGATCGTTGCCACAACGACGAGCGGTTTTCCGAAAGACATGGTGATCAGCGACCGCGCTAATCTCGGTTTCTCGCTCGATGGCAGTCATCTCTTCCTCGGCTCAGCGCCGCCGCCCGAACCGGAACGCAACGCGGACGAAGAGATTCCCGCCGATGAGAAAGTGCTCGTCGATCTGTGGCACTGGAAAGACGATTACATCCAACCGATGCAGAAGGTTCGCGCCGAGCAGGATCGCAATCGTTCGTATCGCGCGGTCTACGATCTACAGGCGAAGAAATTCGTGCAGCTCGCCGACGAGACGATGGAGAACGTCAACCCGTCAAACGACGGCCGCTACGCGATCGGCTCCGATAACCGGAAGTATCGCGTCACGAGTGACTACGATCCCGGTTTCACTGACTACTACCTCATCAACACCGCCGACGGCTCGCGCAAACCTTTGTCCACGAAACAACGTGGCAATTATTCGCTCTCGCCAAACGCGAAGTACGCGATCTATTTCGACGGCAAAGACTGGAACTCGTATTCCATCGCCGACGGCTCAACCAAAAATCTCACCAAAGATCTAAAGGTTAACTTCTTCAACGAAGACAACGACACACCTTCAACGCCCGGCTCGTACGGGATCGCCGGTTGGACCAAAGACGACGCCGACGTGCTGCTCTACGATCGTTATGACGTATGGCAAGTCGCGCCTGATGGCAGCCGTGCGAAAAATGTTACCGACGGCGTCGGCCGCAAAGAAAAGACTGTCCTTCGCTACGTGCGTCTCGATCCCAAAGAACGCTCGATCGATCCGGACAAACCGATGCTGCTTCGCGCCGAGAACCAGGAAACACGCGACTCCGGTTTCTATCGCGACAAAGTCAATGGCGATGCGCTCCCGCAAAAACTCCTGATGGCCGCGAAAGACTTCAACACGCCGGTGAAAGCAAAAGACGCTGACGTGCTGATCATGACCGCGTCCCGCTTCGATCAGTTTCCCGACGTTTGGGTGACAAACAGCAACTTCCGCGAATTGAAACGCGTCAGCAACGGCGACGCGCAACGCGCGAATTATCTTTGGGGCACGTCGGAGATGGTGAGTTTCAAAAACTCCGACGGCGTGCCGCTGAAAGGCGTGTTACTCAAACCGGATAACTTCGACGCGCGCAAGAAGTATCCGATGATCGTCTACATCTACGAGCGTCTTTCGCAGGGTCTGCACCAGTTCCGCAATCCTGGACCAGGTACGTCGATCAATCCGACGTTCTATGTGAGCAATGGCTATCTCGTCTACATGCCCGACATCGTTTACACGATCGGTTATCCGGGCGAGAGTGCGTTGAAGTGCGTGCTGCCGGGTATTCAGGCGGTCGTCGATAAGGGTTACGTGAACGAAGACGCGATCGGGATTCAGGGGCACAGTTGGGGCGGTTATCAGATCGCTTACATGGTGACGCAGACCAATCGCTTCAAAGCCGCTGCGCCGGGCGCGTTGGTGGCAAACATGACGAGCGCTTACAGCGGCATTCGTTGGGGCACGGGTTTGCCGCGCCAGTTTCAATACGAACGCACGCAGTCGCGCATCGGCGGCAGTTTGTGGGAGTATCCGCTGCGCTTTCTCGAAAACTCGCCGATCTTTCGCGCGGATCGCGTTGAGACGCCGCTGTTGATGATTCACAACGATGAAGACGATGCGGTGCCGTGGTATCAGGGCATCGAGTATTTCCTCGCGCTGCGCCGTCTCGGCAAAGAGGCGTACATGTTCAGCTACAACGGCGAGAAGCACGGCTTGCGCAAACGAATCAATCAGAAGGACTACACGCGCCGGTTGCAGGAATTTTTCGATCATTTCCTGAAAGGCGCACCCGCGCCGGAGTGGATGGAGAAAGGCATTCCCTACCTGCAACGCGAGAAGGAAAAGGAGAAGTATCGGGTTAGTGAAGACGTCCAACCGTGACAAAGCCATCCACAGATTACGCAGAGTGCTTTAGCAGAGTCTGCGTAATCTGTGGATTGACTTAGTACTTCGCCACGCTCGGATCGACGTCTTCAGACCACGCAGTGATGCCGCCTTTGAGGTTGATCAAACGCCCCGCGAAGCCAGCGCGTTTCAAAGCTTCGATCGCTTTTGCACTCCGCACTCCGCCTTTGCAATGAACGATCGTGTCCACGTTTGGATCGATCTCGTTCATGCGCGTTACGACGTGGCCCAGCGGGATCAACCTGGTTCCCGGCATACGTGCGATCTCGAACTCGTGCGGCTCGCGCACGTCGATGATCTGAATCTTGTCGCCACGCACGCGGCGCGCGTTGAGTTCGCTCGCAGTGATCTCTTCGAGTTTTGAATCCGACTTAGGTAGCTGATGCGGCGCCACACCACAGAACTCCTCATAGTCGATCAGTTTTGTGATGCCAGGGTTCTCACCGCAAACCGGGCACTTCGGATCTTTCCGCAGTTTGAATTCGCGAAACTTCATCGGCCACGCGTCGAACAACAGCAGCCGATTGATCAGCAGATCTTCCGCGTCGAGAATGATCTTGATCGTCTCGTTTGCCTGAATCGCGCCGACAATGCCCGGCAACACGCCGAGCACGCCACCTTCCGCGCACGAAGGCACGAGACCCGGCGGCGGCGGTTCGGGATACAGGCAGCGATAGCACGCGCCTTTCTCCGCCCAGAACACACTCGCCTGTCCTTCAAAACGAAAGATCGAACCGTAGACGTTTGGCTTGCCGCTCAGCACGCACGCGTCGTTGACGAGATAACGTGTGGGAAAGTTGTCAGTGCCGTCGACGATGATGTCGTAATTACGAAATAGCTGCATCGCGTTGTGACTCGTCAAACGCGACTCGTGCGTTTCGATCTCGATGTGCGGGTTGATGTCGCGCAGACGATCGCGCGCTGACTCGATCTTGCGGCGGCCGAGATCTTTGGTACCGTGAATGATCTGGCGTTGCAGGTTTGATTCTTCGACGACGTCGAAATCGACGATGCCGATCCGGCCCACGCCCGCGGCGGCCAGATACATGCCCACGGGCGCGCCGAGTCCGCCCGTGCCGATCATCAACACGCTCGCGGCTTTCAGTTTTCGTTGTCCCTGCATTCCGACTTCCGGCATGATCAGGTGGCGGCTGTAGCGCAGAATTTCTTCGTGCGACAACTCCGGCAACGCTTCGCCGACTTCGGATTCGATTACCGAGCCGCCGGCAATAGAAGGCACGATCATGATCTGATCGCCGTCTTTCACGGGCGTGTCCGGTCCGGAAGCGTGACGAATGTCTTCGTCGTTGAGATAGACGTTGACGAAGTTGCGCAGCGCGTTCTGATCGTTGAAGAGATGGCGGCGCAACGCTGAGTGAGTCGAGGTCAGCGAATCGAGCGCTTCGCCCGCGGTTTTTGCTTCCACGACGATCTGCGATTGGCCCCCGGCAAACTGTCTTAGCGGCGCCGGAATGGTGATGGTTACTGGCATTGAATTTCCTCCTGTTTGAAGCGCGAGCGATCGGGTTCCTGTTCCCACGAGAACAGGTCGTCAGCGCGATCGGCGCTTGTCGAAACGATGATGTATGAATACGTGGGCCAGGCGTGCTCGAGGTCGTATTGCGACGGCACTGCCGGCGAGTCCGGGTGCGAATGATAGAAGCCGACTACTTCGAGGTCGTGGTCGCGGGCGTAGCGCTCGCCCTTCATCAACTCCTCGGGCGCGATCAGGAAACGGTTTCGTTTTGCACTCTCTTCGCGTGCGTTTGAGATCGGATAGGTTTCGGTAACGAGTTTACGATCGTCTTCGAAGCGGCCGAGTAGCAGACCACAGCATTCGTACGGATAGTCGCGCACGCCGTGCTCGCGAATTTCGCTTAATTGTTTTTCGGCGATTGCAATCATGCTGTCAGCGCCTGTTCGACGTCTTCGATAATGTCGTCAATGCTCTCGATTCCGACGGAAATGCGCACGAGGCCGTCGACGATGCCAATCTCGTTTCTGCGCGCCGGAATCATGTCTCGATGCGATGCCGTCGCCGGATGCAGCACGCTCGTGAAAACATCACCCAGACTCGACGAGCGTACGCACAACTGCAACGCGTTCATAAAACGAAACGCCGCATCCTTCGTACCTTCGCGTATTTCAATCGAAACCAACGCGCCGATGCCCGGATAATGCGTTCGCGCAACCTGTGGATGTTCGCTCAGACGACTCGCCAGCTTTTGTGCGTTGTCACATTGCCGCTCCATGCGTACTGCCAGCGTCTTCAGCCCGCGCAGAATCTCGTGTGCTTCCCAAACGCCGAGCACGCCGCCGACGAGTTTCATCACGCTGAACAACGCCTGGCGATCCATCTCATCACGCGACACAACAATTCCACCCATCACATCCGCGTGTCCGCCGAGATACTTCGTCGCGCTATGGACCACCATGTCCGCGCCGAGTTTTAACGGCTGGCGCAGATACGGCGAGGCAAACGTGTTGTCGACGATCAGTCGCGCGCCGTGCTCGCGCGCAATCTCCGCGACGGCTTCGATATCGCAAACCTTCAGCAAGGGATTTGAGATCGTTTCTGCGACTAACACTTGCGGTCGAATCTCTTTCGCCTTCTCGCGTACTGCCGACAGATCGCTGTAGTCCACTGCTACAGTCTTCACGCCAAACGAAGTAAATACAGTGTTCAGTAAACTCGTCGTCGCGCCGTAGAGATCCTGCGACGCAAGCACCGTCGAACCGGCTTTCAAATCACACGCGATCAACGCGGCGTGAACTGCGGCCATGCCGGTCGCGTACGCGCAAGCCGTAGCGCCGTCTTCGATCTCGCGAATCGCTTCTTCGAGTGCGCCGATCGTCGGATTGCCGTAACGCGTGTAGATGTAGCCTTGCTTCTCACCGGCGAAGACCTGATCGGTCTCTTCCATCGTGTCGTAAGTAAACGTCGCGCTGGCGTAGATCGGTGTCGTGACCGGTTGGCCCGCGGGCGGCGCCTGGCGTTCACCGGCGTGTACGAGTTGCGTGGTGATATGGCGCTTCTTTGGTTGGTCTGTCATCAGAGATATCGATCGCCGCCGTCGCAAAGCACTGTGACCACCACTGCGGGTGACCGCAGAGACGCTGCCAGCCTCCAGGCGGCGAACACGTTCGCGCCGGAACTCGGGCCGACGAATAATCCTTCTTCTCGGGCTAATCTACTGGTCATTAATAACGCATCTTCGGTCGATACTTCCAGCGTCTCCGAGGCCAAAGAGCGATCGTAGATTCCCGGCGTGATGGCCGTTGGCAGATGTTTCAGCCCTTCGAGACCGTGCAAAGGCGACTCGGGTTGAACGGCAACCGCTTTTAGCCCGGGGTTTAGTTCGCGCAAACGCCGCACGGCGCCGACGAAAGTTCCGGTCGTTCCCAAGCCCGTGATGAAGTGTGTGACGCGACCTGCGGTCTGTTCCCAGATCTCGTTGGCGGTGGTTTCGTAGTGCGCGAGCCAGTTGGCGTCGTTGTTGTACTGATCGGGATAGAAATACTTTCCGGGTTCGCTCGCGAAAATCTCACGCGCGATGAGTTGCGCGCCGTCAGTTGAGAGCATCGGATCGGTTTCGACGATCTCGACGCCGTAGTTGCGCAGGATCTGTTTTCGCTGCTTCGACGCGTTCTGCGGGAGACAGACCTTCACTTTATACCCGCGCGACGCGCCAATCATCGCGTAAGCGATTCCGGTGTTGCCGCTGGTGGCGTCGAGGATCGTCATTCCGGGTTTGAGTTTGCCGCTGCGTTCGCCTTCAAGAATCATCGACAACGCAGCGCGATCCTTCACCGATCCGCCGGGATTGAGATGTTCGGCCTTCGCGTAGACGGGGACTTCCGTCTTGAGGAGACGCAGTCGCAACAGGGGTGTGTGACCGATGCCGGCCTCGACGGTGCCCGCATTTACTTCGACTTCTTCTAAAACAACTGATGGGGTGCTCATCTTGATACCAAAAGCAAAACCGGCCGCGCTTTTTGAAAAGTGCGACCGGTTACGCCGTAAAAAATTGCTGGTGGTTAGCTCATCCGCCTCCGCCTGCAAACGGCCTCTCGGTCGCGCTGCAATAGCAGCAGCAACAAGTACAGAGACAACACATGCAGGCCTCGAACATTGCGGTCATGACGTGAAAAACGATACGCCGCGGCTAATACACTGTCAAGCCACATTCTGAACGCCGAAGGCGTTAGCAGGTTTTAGCTCCGGCTGAACGCCGAAGGCGTTCACTAATTTCAGCCCGGGGGTTGGAACAACCCTGGGTCATACAACAAGAACGCGTGCTAACGCTGAAAGCGTTGGCAAGTTGCCGCGTGCTCCTCGCCAACGCTTTCAGCGTTGGAAAGCCATATTCATACTGGTTCCCAGGGTTGTCGAAGCTCCAACCCTGGGCTGAATTTCGTTAAGGCCTTCGGCGTTTGGCGCGTGACCAAGTTAACGCCGTCGGCGTTTTTAGCTAGCGATCGTTTCGTCTGGCAGCTAGCGAATCGTTTTGCTTGATCAATGTGTTCGGCGTTACTCTGTGCGCATGTCAAATACATGGCCTTCGCTGCCGCTCGAAGAGTGGAAAGACACTTGCGCCACGCTGCACATGTGGACGCAGATTGTGGGGAAGATCCGATTAGAGCAAACGCCGCTCGTGAATCACTGGTGGAATGTGCCGCTCTATGTTTCCGCACGTGGACTCACGACGACTGCGATGCCTTATCGCGACATCTTTTTCGAGATGGAGTTTGATTTCATCGACCACCGGCTCGACATCAGGTGCAGTCATGGCGCGTCGTCGAGCGTGGCGTTGGAACCGAAGTCTGTGGCGACGTTTTATCGTGAGACGATGGATGCGTTGAAACAGGTCGGAGTCGAGGTGCGCATCTGGAAAACGCCGGTTGAGATTCCCGATCCGATTCCGTTCGACGAAGACGAGCAGCACAAGTCGTACGATCCCGAATACGTGAACCGGTGCTGGCAAGTGTTGCGTTCGTCAGATCGCGTGATGCAGGAGTTTCGTTCGCGCTTCATCGGCAAGTCGAGTCCGGTACATTTCTTCTGGGGCAGTTTCGATCTCGCAGTAACGCGGTTTTCCGGCAGACCTGCGCCGCCGCGGCCCGATGCGGACCCGATCACACGCGAGGCTTATTCGCACGAAGTGATCAGTCACGGCTGGTGGCCCGGACAAGGACCACTCGGTAAACCGGCATTCTATTCCTACACCGCACCCGCGCCGGAAGGACTAAACCAGGCAACGGTTCGACCCGAACAGGCACACTACAGCAACGATCTCGGCGAGTTTCTGTTGTTGTACGACGATGTGAGAAACGCGAGCGATCCTGATGCGGCGTTGATGGATTTTCTTGAGAGCACGTATGAAGCGGGGGCGAACCTCGCGAAGTGGGATCGCCCCGCACTCGAAAGACACTAAAACTTAAATCTCACGCCTAACTGGACCTGGCGTTCGCCGAGGAACGTTCGTGGTCCACCAAACGGCGTCGACGGCGCCGGGTTCGTTAACACTGTCGCCGTCGAACTCGCAATTCCATAACGGCCCGTGTTCACGGTCGCGATGTTCGATCGATTGAACAGATTGAACGCCTCACCGAGGAAACTCACACTGTAATTCTCGCCAAACCTGAACGTCTTCATCACTCGCGTGTCAAAAATGTAAATGCTCGGCGTCGTGAAACCATTCCGCCGCGTACCGGGCACGCGATCGGTACTCGGGTTTCCATCACGATTCGCATCACCCGCGATCAGCGCCGAGTACGCAAAGCCCGATTGCAACGTAATGATCCCGGAAAACGTCCAGTTACTCAGCACGTGTCGCGCAAAGGCATTGTCCTTTTGCACCGTTCCGATTTCGTAAACCGGACTGAACACGAAGCGATGGCGAATATCGAGATCGCTGCGGCCCCAGTCGGAACGAATGTCCAAATTGTTTTGCAAGCCTTTCGCGTCGTCAGCGCCAACGACCACCATCGTTTGATCGGGTCGATTGTCAGACGTGTCAGAAAGCGTGTAAGCGGCGATGAACTGAAAGCCACGCGTGAAGCGGCGCTTGAGTTCCATTGCGAGCGCGTTGTAGCGCGAGTCGGCAGTGCTTTCAAACAAACTGATGCGCGCAAAGCCCGGAATCGGACGAGCTGCGGGATGGCGCAACACGGTAAAAGTAAGACCCGCTGGATCAGTTACCGTCGTGGCCACCGGCGGCGCGAGATTGATGTCGCGCGTGCGGCTGATGTGTACGCCGCGGAAGTAGAGATAGCTGATCGACAAACTCGTATTCGCAAACAGCTCGCGCTCGATGCCGAGACGGCCCTGTTGAATGTACGGTTGCGCGTAGTCTTTCGCGAAGAGGTAAAGACTCGGATTCACGCCGCCTGCCGACGGTGGCGCGCTGAAAATATTCGGATATGTCGGGCAGGGATTCGGCACTAACGTGCAGTTCAAACTGACGCCGGTGACCTGGATACCGTTTTGCGAGTGGGCCGTGCCCAACATGATCGCGGGCGTGCGGCCGAAAAAGATTCCATAACCTCCACGCAGCACAGTCTTGTCGTCAAACGCATAACTAAAACCAAACCGCGGCGCGAAGTTGTTGCCGTCGCGAATGGGCGTGGTCGTGTCGAGCCCCGCTGCGGCCAGGGCAGCGCTCGGGTTCTTCACCGTTGGGTCGGCGAGATCCTGAAGGTCGTAGCGAAGACCGAGATTGAGTGTCAACTTCGGTGAGACGCGCCAATCGTCCTGCACGAACAATCCATACTCATTCAAATCAGGATTCGTCGTTCCACCCGTGGTCCCCGCGCCCGGGAAATTCTGGACGAACGTTGCCGGGGTATTCGACGCAAAGAGCGCGTATGAATTAAACGTGAATTGACCGCTGAAGAGACCGGGGAAGAAGTTGAACACGCGATCGAAGTTTAGATCCGCTCCGAATTTCAGACTGTGTTCGCCGTGCGTGAGACTAACCACGTCGATGAACTGCGCGCGCTTGATGGTCGTTTCGCGTGGACTGAAATTATTTCGGCCCAACTGGAGGAAGCCGCCGCCGGTTTGAATACGTGCTTCAGTGATATCGCTGTTTGCCTCGCCAGGCTCGCGGTCGCGGCCAAACTGAAAACGAAAATCATTGATCACCGTTGGCGAGAGAGTCGAAATCAAGGAGCCGGAAAACGTCGTGGTCTTGGCGATGCTGTTTCCGGAGTGCTCCTCGACGCTCAGTGGTCCACCGTTCTCGTTGTTATTGCCGGTGAAGTTCTGTTGATTGAACCGAAGCACCAGTTGGTTTGAGTTGTTCAGGCGAATGTCAGTCTTCGCCATGAAGACGTCCTGGTCGCGGCCGATCTGGTAGGTGTTCATCTTCGGTGCGAGCAGGTTTTGAATGTTGAGTGGCTGCGCGAAAAAGTTTGGCGCGTCGACGACGTTGGGAATGTTCGAACGCTGACCGTCGTAAGCGAAGAAGAAAAACGCGCGGTCCCTTTTTATTGGACCACCGATCGTCGCGCCGAACTGGTTGATCTGCGACTTCGGCCGTTTGGCGTTGCGCGCCGTGAGAATCGGCGTGTTTGAATTGAGCGCTTCATCGCGGAAGAACTCAAACGCGCTGCCGTGCCATTCGTTTGTGCCCGACTTCGTGACCACATTAATAACGGCGCCTCCAGCCCGGCCAAACTCCGCCGAAAAACCGTTCTGGTTTACCTGAAACTCTTGCACTGACTCTTCCGAAAACTGGTACGGCGGACGCGTGCCGGTGCGGCCGAATGATTGACCAAAGAACGTGTTGTTATTGTCAGCGCCGTCCACTTGCAGACTGTTCAGCGTTCCTTTTTGTCCGCCAACCGCAAGGTCGCCCTGGCGGGTCGGGTCGCGCACAACACTCGGCGTCAGCGTCGCGAAGTCGAGAAAGTTACGGCCGTTGACTGGAAGATTTTGAATCGCGCGTTCGTTGACGACGGACGAGATCGACGTGCGTGCAGTTTCGACGACTTGTCCTTCGGCCGAAACGTCGACCATCACGGTGGTCGTATTGCCGAGTGCTAACTGAATGTCGAGGGGTGTTTGTCCGCCGACAGTTACGATGACGTTGGTAAAACTCGCCGGGGCGAAACCCTGGGCGCCACTCGTGTCGACTTTGTAAGAGCCGGGCGCGAGAAACACGATGCGATACACGCCTTCTTCGTTCGTCTGCGCACTCTTCGTTAAGCCAGTGGCGGTATTGGTGGCAGTGATGGTGACGTTGGGAACAGAGGCTGCGTTCGGATCGGTGACGCGGCCTTCGATGTTGCCGGTGTTTGCTTGTGATTGGCCGTAAGCACTGATCGACAGAGACAAGACGAGGACGAACAGGGAAACTCTAAACATGGTGGTCCTTTCCTGAGAGGCGAGAGATGATTAAGTTTTTTTGCGCGAGGTTTCTAAGTTTTCACTGGCCGCCAGAAGGCTGTCAAGCGTTTGCCGCTGGCGGTTTGCATGATGCTCATCACGCCCATGTAGCCGAAGCCGAAGAAGAACAGCAGCAGAAACGGGATCGTGCCCCACATGTGCAACCGCGCCGAGTAGACGATGGCGAGGAGGAAATAGATAGCGAAGGCCAACTCGAGCAACGGCAATAGACCACGCTTGCGTTTGTACTTCTTCCGCTTCCACGTCGCGTCGGTCGTCTCTTCAACCCGGTACTTCGGCGTTCGCACAAACTCCGACTTCACACCCAGCAACGCTTCGAGCACCGCGCGCGCGTTGGAAAACGCGAGGCCGATGCCGAGTCCCATCACGAGCGGCAGGTGCAACATGCGCGGCGCGCGTTTTTCGTCGAGATACCAGACCGCCGAGCCATAAAACAAAACGACGGAGATCGACGAGAAGAACAACAGCGGCAGGTCGAGCACCATCAGGTGATAGAACGGCTGGTTGTAACGCACGAGCAACAACGGAAACTGCAAAAAGCTCGCGACGATCATTAGCGGATAACTGATGTTTCCAGTCAAACGGAAAAACATCTCGAGCTTCACACGCAACGGCAGTGGCGCGAGCCAGATGCGCGGATAGAGTTTTAGACCAACCTGCATCACGCCCTTGGCCCAGCGGCGCTGTTGCGCCTTAAACGCGTTGATTTCAACCGGAATCTCCGCCGGCGCGTCTTCGTCGAGCAGGTAAACAAACTTCCAACCCATCAACTGCACGCGGAAACTGAGATCGGTGTCTTCAGTCAGCGTGTCGTGTTGCCAACCACCGCTCATCTCGATCGCCTGACGGCGCCAGATGCCGGCCGTACCGTTGAAGTTGAAAAAGCCGCCGGTGCGATTGCGCGTGGTCTGTTCGACAACGAAGTGGCCATCGAGCATGATCGTCTGCAAACGCGTCAGCAGGTTGTAGCGGCCGTTGATGTGCGACCAGCGCATCTGCGCGCAACCAACCATCGGATCGGTAAAGAAGTCGACGAGCTTGCGCAGGCAATCTGGTTTCGGAACGAAATCCGCGTCGAAGATCGCAAACAGATCGCCTTTGGCGTACTTGTTTCCGTTTTCGAGCGCGCCTGCTTTGAAGCCGGTGCGATCGGAGCGATGGATGTAGTGAATATCAAAACCCTGCGCGGCATACTTCGCCACGACCGCTTCGGCGACCTTAACCGTTTCGTCGGTTGAGTCGTCGAGCACCTGGATCTCCAGCTTCTCGCGCGGGTAGTCGATCGCGGTCACGGCTTTGAGCAGCCGATCGACCACGTAGAGTTCGTTAAAAAGCGGCAACTGGACCGTGATGCGCGGCAAATCCTCTTCGGCAAAACGTCCGCTCGGCTCCGGCACGAACCGCCGGTAGCGCCAGAAGTCGATCACCTGCTTGATGCGATAAGAGCCGTAGATCGCGAGTGTAGTAAGAATGGCGAAATAGACGATCAGAATGGTCCAGTCGAAGGCGTCGAGCTGGTAGAGCGGGCTGATGTTGCCCCACGTTTTGTAGACGCCGTCGTGGAAGTAACGTTCGAAAACTTCGTACGGTGTGGGACCGATGGGACTTGGCCAGGGAGTTGGTGCTGGAGCTTGCAACATAAAGCGCCAGATTGTAGCGCACCGAGAGGGTGGACTACAAAAGACTTACTGGATCCTTTGTGCGTTCTTGCGGCGGTAGTCGCTGGGGGCGGCGGCGATCGCTTCCGGTGAAACGAGCGTAAATGTTGGGCGAGGCGTCTGGAGTGGGCGGTTTTGCAGGGCGCGCAGGCTCAGGTCCATGATGCCCGGCACCACGTAAAACACCGAGACGCTGCCCAGAAGCAGGCCGGTCAGCAGTCGTGAAGTGTGCGTGTTTTCCCAGATGCCGAAGAACGTGAGACTGAAATCGATCAGGAGCGGCAGCGCCGCGAGAAAAAGCCACTTGCGATCCGGTGTTGAGGTTCTTCTAAGCGAACAGACTAGCGGATAGACCAGGAAAGTTAACAGGAAACCGCCGTAGATTCCGGTGCAACGCGAACAGACCGCAAGCTTGTGACCGTCGATAAAGAAGGAGCGTTCCGGGAGTTGATGACAGAGCTTTCCAAACGCCTGATAGATCCCGGCCGCAATCCCGTTGTGACCACTCGCCGCCGCGAGTGGCGCAACGACGATCAGCGCCACGAACAAAGTAACTACCGCAGCACTGCTGGCCCAAAACACCACCGGCCGCCGCGTCGGAATAACTTGCGGCACATACCTTACCTCCGACAGCATCTTCTTGTCCGTGTTCGTTCGCGTCTATCCGTGGCTCAAAACCTGATAACCGTATCCGGGCCGCCTTCGATGTGCAGCGTATCGACAAACCGGATGTGCCGCGACTCAGTTGTCATCACGACCGAGTGCGTGCGTTTGCCCGAACCAAAGAAGCGGACACCTTTTAATAATGCGCCGTCCGTGACGCCCGTCGCTGCAAAAATGATCTTCTTACCCGGTGCGAGATCGTCCGTGTCGTAAACCTTGTTCGGATCCTTGATCCCCATCGTCGCCAAACGATCCAAAACCTCGTCACGCGGTGGCACCTTGTCGCGATCGACGCCCAGCCGTTCAGGATCGAAAACGAGTCGCGCCTGAATCTCGCCGTTCAAACACTTCATCGCCGCCGCCGTGATCACACCTTCGGGCGCGCCGCCGATGCCCATCAACGCGTGGATGTTCGTGCCCGCAACTGCCGCGGAAATACCGGCCGACAGATCGCCGTCAGAAATCAAACGAATGCGTGCGCCCGCCGAGCGTACGTCGGAGATCAGCTTCTTGTGCCGTGGACGATCAAGCACGATCACGGTCAGATCTTCAATGTCGCGTCCCAAACGGCGGGCGATGTTTTTGAGATTGTCTTTGACGGGCGCGTCGATGTCGACCACGCCGCGCGATGATGGACCAACGACGATCTTGTCCATGTAAATGTCCGGCGCGTTGAGCAGTCCGCCGCGTTCTGCTGCTGCAAGCACTGCGATGGCGTTGTTGGCGCCAAGGGCGCAAAGGTTCGTGCCTTCAAGTGGATCTACCGCGATGTCGATCTCCGGACACGATTCCGCGATCTCCTCGCCGACGCCAAAACCGCCGCCGACTTCCTCGTCAATGTAGAGCATCGGCGCTTCGTCGCGTTCGCCTTCACCGATCACGATCCGGCCGCGCATGGGCACCGTGTCCATCACTTCGCGCATGGCTTCGACCGCTACCTGATCGGAATACTTGCGGTCCCCCTGGCCCATCGTTCGCGCCGCCGAAATCGCCGCCGCTTCGCACACGCGCAAGAAATCCAGAGACAGCTCGCGCTCAGTCCTTAGATCATCGCCCATTCGTTTCAGTTCTCCTGATCCTTTTTACACGTGAGAATGCGTGCTCATACTAGCAGAGCGCGGTAAAATGCGCGACGCCGCAAAAATGTTTGCGGCTTTGTTCCCCCGCTCTTTCTAACCCCTAATGAGGAGTTTCCTATGTCTACACCAGTCCAGAGCAAAGAGATCAACGAAGATAAAATGATGCAGTTCCTCGGCAAGGTGGTCGGTGATTTTGGCGCCTCCCTCGGTTCCTCACTCGCCTACATCGGCCAAAAGCTCGGCCTTTACAAGGCGTTGGCCGCAGATGGCCCGCTCACTTCCGCTGAACTCGCACAAAAGACCAATACAAACGAACGCTACGTGCGCGAGTGGCTCGTCAACCAAGCGTCGGGCGGCTACGTCGAGTACGACGCGGCGGCGGGCAAGTTCTCGCTCTCGCCGGAGCAGGCCGCCGCGCTCGCCGACGAGGAGAGCCCGGCCTTCGTCGGCGGCGGCTTCTACCTCATCAAGGCGATGACCAACGCGGTG
>DATELP010000211.1:0-2763 GCA_035276425.1 Pyrinomonadaceae bacterium | reverse complement strand
GATAAACACAGCGGGTTCGTCCCCGAAACTCAGATCTGCGCGCACATTTCGCTGTTCGGGAATCAATGGGTGGCCCATCGCAGCGGCTTCGAAGCGTGCGCTTGAATCGATCAGTTCAGGGAATGGATCGTGCGGGTGTTCGTAAGCGTAAGAGGCAAGCGAACTGAGCGCCTCGAGTTCGCCGACTGCCGCTACCCAACGTCCAACCGCTGGTCCTGATTGCTGCCGCCAGTGCTCAATGGAAATCGCGCATTGGAGCGGCCACAAAAGTATTGCGGCTACGGGTGCGAAGATAAAATTTCTGCGCGAGTCGAGTAGCTCAACCAGTAAATTAAGCCGCGCGATCTGCTTTGACGGTGGCGAACCGGCGACGTCGAGTGCGGCGCGTAATTCCACCAGGAGCGCGCTCTCATAACGTTCATGCTCGAGCCGCTTCAAAATGTCCGACAACAACGAGAGATTATTTCCCGGACCGTCCACCTCGCCGATAACTCGCTGCACCGGCTCTCGCAGTAAATACGTGAACACCTGGCGAATGATCAGCACCAACACAAACGGAGTCGGACTATGACCGGCAAACCACCAAACGAGCGTACCTATCGTGAGCAGCGAAATCACAATCGCGGCCGGTCTGATCCACGGCGAGATATTCCAGTATGGGCCATTGGCCCACGTGGACAGTCCTCGCGCACTCTCGCCTGAGGGGACGCCTTCGCCGAGCAACGCCAGATCTTCGCGTAGATCGAGTTTCGGTCGTAGCTCGGTCACGGCTTCCTGCCGAGCGCGCACAACGCCGATGTCCGCAGGCATCGACAACCAGCGAGCGAGCGTTTCCTCACCCGTGTCAGTACGCGCAGTAGAAAGGAGTTCAAAAAGAGAGCCACTGCCGAAGAGATCGAGATCTTCAGCATACGGATGTGCGGGATCGTTGAATCTGTCGCCGGATGCTCCCGTGCCGGCCCAACGATCGTCGAGTCGCGCGATTCCCTGTTCGTAAAGACGAACCGCACGTTCGCAACGCAGTCGTGCTTCAGTGATTCGGGCCTGCACTCTGCCGAGGGCGATAAAAATCACCGCTGGAAAGGCGAGCCACCACGCCGACAGGCCAGCGAAGACGCTAAACCAGAGCAGGACCAGTCCAACGGCCAGCGCAGCCAACCGAATGAAACCGATCTTGCGAAAGCGTTGCATGAGCCGCGTTGAATTTGCGCGGCGCTCGTCGATGCGGCGGAGATATTCCGTGCGGGGATCCGTGTTAGAAATCATTGGGCGTATGCTCATAGTACGCGAATGACTTAGAACATTTCATTAGTTTTAGTCGATCAAGTTACAAGAGTCCGCCACCGTATCAACTTAGCACTCATACCGGCGGCGGTATCCTGCTTGCTTTTACCTCACGCGTGAAAACAACAACGAAAGCATTTCTAGTAGTAATTATTGCCATTGTGATGTCGGCGAGCACGATGGCCCAAGACCAGAACAAACCGCTTGCCGATGCGTTCGAAAAGCGCGTCAAGGATTACGTCAAACTTCGCGAGAACATCGAAGCAAAAATGCCGAAGCTCTCGACGGAAGCGAAACCGGAAGAGATCGAGACACACAAGAAACAGCTTCAGGAATCAGTGCGTGCGGCACGCGTGGGCGCGAAGCACGGCGACATCTTCACGCCGGACGCTGCGGCAATGATCCGCACAATTATCAAAGAGGAATTTAAAGGTAAGGATCGCGTAGAACTGCGCAAAGCAGTGCTGGTGGACGCGGAAGTCAAATCAGTACCGCTGCGAATCAACTATCCGTATCCGGAAGTCAAAGAGCAGTTGGAGATGCCGCCGACGCTGTTGCTGAAACTTCCGCAACTGCCTAAACAGATTCGCTATCGCTTCGTCGGCGACAACATGCTGCTCGTCGATCGTGAGAACGGCTTGATCATCGACTACATGGGCAACGCAATACCTTAAACGAACACTGGGAAGGTAATCATGAAACGCATCATCACTTCACTCGTTCTAACGTTTCTCTTAACGCTTCCGGCCGTCAATCTCGCCAACGCGCAAAAGTCTTCCGCGAACCACGGAAACACCGCGCCCACTTCAGCAGTCAAACTTACGCTGCCGAACAAAGACAACTCTGTTCGCTTCGTAGTCATCGGCGACACCGGCACGGGCACAGAACAGCAACACGAACTGGCCCAGGTGATGATGCGTTACCGGCAGGCGTTCCCGTTTGAGTTTGTATTAATGATGGGTGACAACATGTACGGCAGCGAGAAGACCGTCGATTACAAGGCGAAGTTTGAGGACGTCTATCGTCCGCTGTTGGACCAGAAGGTAAAGTTCTACGCATCGCTGGGAAATCACGACGACTCGAACCAGCGTTTCTACGAGTTCTTCAACATGGATGGGCAAGAGTATTACCGCTTCACGAAAGGAAACGTCAGCTTCTACTCGCTAAACAGCAACTACATGGACAAGAAGCAGATCGACTGGCTGAACGACAAACTCGCCGCCGACACGTCTGAATGGAAGGTTGCTTACTTTCATCATCCGCCGTATTCATCCGGCGGCGCACACGGCTCGGACACCAAACTGCGAGAGGTCGTCGAGCCGATCTTTTTGCAGAATGGCGTGAACGTTGTCTTTGCCGGACACGAACATTTCTACGAGCGAATCAAACCGCAGAAAGGTATTTACTACTTCATCTCCGGGTCGGGCGGAAAACTGCGCAAGGGCGACGTGAAGAAAGGATCGCCACTCACCGACAAAG
>DATELP010000210.1:0-18775 GCA_035276425.1 Pyrinomonadaceae bacterium | reverse complement strand
CCGCGCTCCGGCCATCTAAGGTGCTACGGCTGGCGCGACCTATGGTAAGCTTTCGCGGTTTGCTCAGGAGTAGACCCGCTTATGAGTGACAAGAAAAGTTGGGGCTCGACGGTTGCCGGCTGGTTTATCGAACGCGACGAGTCGCAGACGCCCACGGAAATTGAAACCCCGGAAAACGAAGCCGGCGTGACCGCTGACCCAGTCGCTTCGGTCCCGGAAACCTACACGACGCCGTCGCCGAATCAAGGCGTTTTTCATACGGCGCCGCCACCGCCAACCGGCGGCCAAATCGACTTCGCCGCGGTCTTTGTCGCTGCCGGTGTTGACGACGAAGAGCAGCAACGCGTTGCGCGTACTACCGAGTTGTTGCGCAGCTTGCCCGCAGGCACTGACGCCGCTGTGAAGAAGCAGATAGTCGAGGCGTCGCTGAAGGCGTTCGGCGTGCCGATTGAGAAGATCATCGAGGCGACGGTGGAAGAGATTCAGGCGCTCGACGGGTACACCCGCAACTGCGCCGCCGACAATGAAAAACTCATTCAGGAAAGCGACGCGCGCATCAAGCAGTACGAACAAGAGATCACAAACATTCGTACCGTGATGCAGCAGAGTGTGGAAGAACAACAGAACCTCATTAAAACGTGCAACGACAAGAAGCTCGAGGTCCAGCAGGTGCTGGAGTTTTTCGGTCGCGACAAAGTTGCCAGTGTTGTCAAAGCTTCGCCCAAGCTCCATGATCCTTCCGACCCGGCGGCTAATCCGGCCAGTTAAGAGAAAGGAAAGAATCCATGTTTAAACGATTGGCTAACCTCTGGAAAGGTTTCCTATCGCTCTGGATTTCGGACATCGAAAAAGAGCATCCCGAGATTGCTTACGAAAACGCCATCAACTCGATGGTCGCCAAATATTCCAAACTCAAGACTGCCACTGCCGGGATCATTCGCCGCCGCGAAGAGTTGGACGAACGTTTCAAACGCGCAAGCGCCGAGTTGGCCCAGACCGAAGCCGAACTCGATACGGCTGTTTCGACTAACCAGGATGATCTCGCCGTTATTCTTATTCAGAAGAAGAACCAACTGGCTGCGGACGTTGCCGAGTTGAAGACCGAAATGGAATCAGCACGCACCGATGCCGACTCTGCGAAGTCGTCGTTGCTGGGCGTGCAGTCGGAGATTCGCAAGTTGCAGAGCGAGCGTGATTCGATGCTCGCGAAGATGCAGTCGGCGCAGGCGCGCATCAAGGTGCAGGAGCAACTCGACGGCTTGTCGGTTGACGCGGAAGTGAAGGCGCTCGACAACGTGCGGCAGCACATCAAGACCACGATCGCTGAAGCAAATCTCGGTAAAGAATTGTCCGAATCGTCGCTCGACTCGCGTCTCGCTGCGTTACGCAACCAAACCGGTGAGGTTCAGGCCAAGCAGCAACTAGCAGAACTAAAAGCCAAGAAGGCCGCCCAACAAGCCACGCAAAACAAGACGATGTAACTCACAGCGCCAATGTTGTAAGGCATAACGCCGAAGGCGTTCGCTAATTTCAGCCCAGGGTTGCTTCAACCCTGGGACCAAGTCGAAAAGAAAGACGCAACGCTGAAAGCGTTGGCAAGGAGCCGATGTTAATAACGGATAACGCAGCAAAGCACATTTCGCCAACGCTTTCAGCGTTCTCTGACGCTTTGGTTTGTTTTAACCCAGGGTTGAAGCAACCCTGGGCTGAAATTAGCCAACGCCTTCGGCGTTTAGAAGGTCAAAAACTGACGAGGTGACCAATGAGACTGACTCCCCTTGCAAAAGGTTTTATTGCCTTTGTGGTCTTTTTCGTGATCGGCTTCGCCACCTGGCATTACAAAGGTGATGCAATCAAGAAATGGGCCGGCGGCGACCGCGCAACCGGCGAAGACTCAAAGGGCGACTTCGACAAACTCGGTAACGCGCCCGGCGATCCCGATCGAAACGCCGGCTCAACCGGCGTCAGCAGCGTTTCGCTCGGCTCCGGCCGGCTCAACCGCCCGCTCGTCGTCGGCATCAACACGTGGGCCGGACACGCGCCCGGGATCGTCTTCAACAACGGCCTGGACCCCAACGGCGGTTCGAACTACAAAAACAAATACGGCCTCGACGTGAAATTCGTGCTGCTCGAAGATCCATCAGCGAAACTCGCAGCGTTTCGCAGTGGCCAGGTCGACATCATGTGGAACACCGTTGATAACTGGGCGCGCGAAGCTTCGATCCTCGCCGAGCAAAACCAGAACGCGAAATCGATCATCATGCAGGACTGGTCGCGTGGCGGCGACGGCATCGTCGCGCTCTCGACGATCAATTCAGTCGAAGATCTGAAAGGTCACAAGATCGCGTGTACGCAGTTCACGCCGTCACACTTCCTGCTGCTCTATCTCCTGTCGCAGTCAGGTCTGTCTCCGCAAGATCGCGCGGATGTTGAAAAGAACATCGTGTTCTTCACTGACGCACCCGCCGCGGCCGCAGCCTTCAAAGCGAAACAAGTTGACGCCGCCGTGACGTGGGAACCGGATCTTTCCGCGGCTGTCACTGCGCGCGGCAACGAAGCACACATTCTTGTTTCCACTCAGGCCGCGACCAACATCATCGCCGACACGCTTTGCGCGCGTCAGGACCTGATCGATCAAGCGCCGGAAACAGTGCGCGACTTTGTGCGCGGCTGGCTCGACGGCATCGAGATGATCAAGAGCAATCCGAATCCGTCGTACGAAGTGGTCGCACGTGCGTTGAAACTCGACACCGACACGGTCTCCGGTATGTTGTCAGGTTTGAAACTCACGCCTTACGCCGACAACGCGCAGTTCTACGGTCTAACCGGCGCGCGCGCGCACTACGAAACACTGTTCGACACGGCCTTCGTGATCTGGCGCAAGAAAGGTCTCGTTACCAAAACCGTCGACGCAAAAGGCTGGGCTGACACGCGGTTCCTGCAAGCTGTAGCGTCTTACTATCCGGGTCAGAAGGTTGAAGAGGCGCCCGTCGTCGCGAAAGCTCCGTCGGAAAAAGACGTGCCGATTCTGCACCAGCAGATCCAGATTCAGTTCACGCCCGGCTCTGACGAGATCATGCCCGGTTCGTATCTCTTACTCGACAAACTCGGCGAGACGATGACTTCCTTCGGCAGCACCGTGCTGCGCATCGAAGGGAACACTGACAGCACGGGCTCCTCAGCCGGCAATCTGACACTTTCAGAGCGGCGCGCGCAGTCAGTGAAAAACTACATCGTCAAAAACTTCCCGAACATTCCGCCGACACGCTTCCAGACGATCGGTCGCGGTTCGACCAACCCGATCGCTGAAAACACTACCGAAGCGGGACGGCAGCAAAACAGACGCACCGATATCAAGGTCATTCTCGCAACGTCCTAGACAAGGCAATCCACAGATTACACAGATTTTCTGCGTAATCTGTGGATGGTTTTCTTATGGCTTCAAGAGGCTCCTCCTTCGCTATTCGTGCGCCGCTGCCAAAGCGCACCGCGTTTGTGCTCGGCTTCGTCGCACCCGCGCTCGTTTTGGGCGCGTGGTGCGTGCTGACTTACGGCGGTTTCGTCGAACCTGACTTCCTGCCGACGCCGACCGAAGTCATCCGTGGCACGCTGCAACTGTTCATTCAATACGATCTCGGAACGGCGATCGTCGTTTCCACGCGGCGCATCGCGATCGCGTTTCTGCTCGCGTCGGCGCTCGCGTTGCCACTCGGCGTGTTGATGGGCGCGTTTGATCCGATCAACCGCTTCTTCGAACCGATCATGGCGCCGTTGCGCTACATGCCGATCTCGGCGTTCATTCCGCTGCTGATCTTCTGGTTCGGAATTTACGAAAAGCAGAAGATCGCGTTTCTGTTTCTCGGCGTGTTTGTTTATCTGCTGCCGGTGGTTGTCACGGCGATTCGACTCGTGCCCGAGGAGTTGGTCCAAACTGCATTGACACTCGGCGCGTCGAAGTTTCAGGTGATCAGAACCGTGCTCGTGCCCGCCGCGTTGCCGGAGATCTTCGACAGCTTCCGCGTGATGAACGCGATCGCCTGGACCTACGTGATTCTTGCCGAAGCCGTCAATCCCGAACACGGACTCGGCTACATGGTCGAACTCGCGCGCACGCACCAAAAAGCGTCGTGGTCCTTTGCCGGACTGCTGGTGATCGGCGGCATTGGTTTGATTACTGACTTTCTCATTCGCCTGCTTTCGAGCTTGCTCTTCCGCTGGCGCGAAGCCACGTAAATCGCGAAGCCAAGTTAAAAATGTCCAACAACGAAGCTCCAACCCTGCCGCAATCCGGTGAACCGGGAACGATCGCCGTCGACGTCGGCGAGCACAAGGCCGGAACATATCAGGCCGCTCCAACGAGCGCGACGCCCAAGTTGCGCGTCAGCGATCTCAGCGTCACCTACATCGATCGCAAAGGTAATCAAACGGAAGCCGTGCGCGATGTCTCGTTTGATATTCTCGACAAACCAGATTGCGGCGAGATCGTCGTTTTTCTTGGACCATCGGGTTGCGGCAAGTCGACGATTTTGAAAGCGGTCGCGGGTCTGTTGCCGCCGACGAAAGGTGAAGTGCGGGTTGATGGCGAACTCGTAACTGATGTGGGACGCGATCGCGGCATGGTCTTTCAGGCGTACACGTCTTTCGGCTGGCTGACGGTGCGCGAGAACGTCGAGTATGGTCTCAGACTCAAAGGAACGCCCAAAGCCGAACGGCGCAAGATTTCAGACGAAATTCTAAAGGAAGTCGGTTTGGCAGACTTCGCGAATCGTTATCCGAAAGACCTTTCGGGCGGCATGAAACAACGCGTTGCGATCGCGCGCACACTCGTCAATAATCCGCGCGTAGTGTTGATGGACGAGCCGTTTGGCGCGCTCGATCCGCAGACGCGTTGGGGCATGCAGAGTCTGCTGCTCGAGATCTCGCGCGTCCAGAACAACACGATCCTGTTCGTCACGCACGACGTGTCCGAAGCCGTTTATCTGGCCGACACGATCTACGTGCTGTCGGCGCGGCCTGCTCGAATTCTTCATCAGGTCAACGTGCCCGCGTTTCCCGTCCGCGACATTGCGCTAAAATCAGCAGCGGAATTCCGGGCGGTGGAAAAGCAGTTACTCGATTTGATCTACGCGCCCACCAAGTCGTAATCGTTACGATCTCTTATGGGGAGAACTGGAAAGCACGGTGTGACAAAGCAGCCGGCCATGCGCAAGGACGGTGTGCCCGTGAACGTCACGCCGCTGCGCGACGATCCGATCGCCGCGACGCAGGCTTTTGTCAGGCAAAAGGTTCACGAAAAGCGCTCGTATCTCAAAGCCGCGTTTGCCAATCCTTACAACTTATCGCTGCTCGGCGGCGGACTGATCGCTTCGGCACTCACGCTCAATCCGTTGCTGGCGATCGTTACGCTTGGTCTCGAAGTGTTATGGGTGGTGAACGCGCCCGGTTCGCAGAAACTGCGCGAGTGGCTTTGGGATCCGCAGTTTGATGCCGCGGAGCAGAAGGAACTACAGGAGTTGCGCGCGCGGCAGCTTCACAATCTTGACGAAGTCGATCGCGAACGCGTGGTAACGCTGATCGCGCGGCAGCAGGAGATCAACGGGCTCGCCTCGCAGAACCCTTCTTTCACCGGCGAACTATTGCGGAATGAGTTGACCAAGACCGATCGCCTGGTTGAGGCGTTCATCGAGATGGCGACGACGTGCAGCCGTTACGAGTCGTATCTTGATTCGATCAACTTGAGCGAACTCGAAAGAGACAGGCGTCGTTGGGAAGCGATCGTTCACGACCAGAGCATTCATGATTCGCAAGCCGACATTGCCGCGAAGAACCTCACGGTAATCATGAAGCGCTTCGAAAAGATGAAAGAGATCAACGCCTACCTGACCACCGCGCGCGGCCAACTCGATTTGATCGAAAACTCGTTTCAGTTGATTGCGGATCAGATCGTGACGATGCAGTCGCCGCAGGAGTTGACGGGACAGTTGGACGAACTACTCGACGGCGTTGAATCGATCAAACAGACGGCTGCTGACACTGAAAAGATGTTGAATCCGATGGGCTTGAAGGACTTTGATCTATGAGTGAATCGCGCGCGCTTCCGGCATGGGCTGAAGATTTGCGGCGCCGCTATTTGCGCGGCGAGGCGTCGATGTTTGTGCTGCACGGGAATGTTTACGATGTGGTGTTGTGTAACCGGAAGATGATGGCGCTGACCGAGTTTCTGACCGACGTGTTGCTCAAGGATTCGAAGGATACGATTGCGGTTTATAACGTCGCGACAGGGACCCGCTTTACAAAGCACGAGCCGGCTCAAGCTGTCGAGGATTTGTTATTGGCCACAGACAAGAGCCGGATCTTTTCAGCGTTCGAACGTTTGTTGATTGGTTCTACGAAGACCGCGGTGATCATGGAATACGCGGAAGCGATCGCGCCGTCGGGCGATCCAAACTTCCAGGGCGAATCGGATCGCGCCGCGATCGTGACGCTGCATCGCTGGTCGGCGCTGCCGGAGATCGAGCGCGGCGATAATGTCGTATTGCTGATTTCTGAGAATTTGACCGAGCTCGCGCCGAAACTGATTTCGAATCCGAAAGTCGCTGTGGTTGAAGTGCCGATGCCAGATCATGCAACTCGGCGCGAGGCTGCGATGCTTGCGGACACACGTTTGACCGAGAAAGACGGCGAGCGTTACGCGGGTATCACCGCGGGGCTGAAAGCGATCCAGATCGAGTCGATACTCACGCCTCAGCCCGCGGCTGAAGAAGAAATCGCGGATCGAGAAGCGTTCATCGCAGGTTTACTAGGCGGTGGACCAGACGCTGCCGCGCGCGCGCACAAACTGGCCGCGCTGACGAGCAATATGAATCGCGACGAGGTCAAAGAACTCGTCGCGCCTACAGCTCCGGAACCGGTGCCCGATGTTGCTGCGCCGAGTCCGATCGAACTCGCGCGTAAAGAGACCGATCGGCTGATTGCTAAACGCAAACGCGAGATTCTCGAACGCGAGTGTTTTGGCTTGGTGGAGTTTGTTGAGCCCGGGCACGGGTTTGAGGTTGTCGGCGGCATGGAAGAAGTGAAGAAAGACCTGCTGGTGATCGCCGAAAGCATTCGCGAAGGCCGCACGAGCCGCGTGCCGATGGGCATTCTTTTTACCGGTCCAATGGGCACAGGCAAGACTTTTGTCGCGGAAGCGTTTGCGAAAGAGTGCGGGCTTACGACGATCAAGTTGAAGAACTTTCGATCGAAATGGGTCGGAGCGACTGAAGGCAACCTCGAGAAGATCCTGAACGTGATTCGCGCGATTGGGCAGGTGGTGGTGATCATCGACGAAGGCGATCGTGCGTTTGGCAACACGGATGGGGAAGGGGACGGCGGCACTTCGTCGCGCGTGATTGCGCGCATCAAGGAGTTCATGTCTGACACGTCGAATCGCGGCCGCATCCTGTTTCTGGTGATGACCAACCGGCCCGACAAACTCGACGTTGACCTGAAACGCGCCGGCCGTCTCGATCGCAAGATTCCTTTTCTTTACGTGCAGACGCCGGAAGAAGTCGAACTTGTCGCGCGTGCGTTGCTGAAGAAGAACAAGATCAAAACCGACGTAGACCTCGCAGCCATTCGCGAGGGCTTCTCGAGCAAACTCGTCGGCTACTCAAACGCGGATATCGAAGCGGTGTTGTTGTTGGCGAACGAAGACGCCGCACGCGAATCCGGCAGTGACGCACCCGTTCTGGCTTCACATTTCCAACGCGCCGCCATCGACTACTTCCCCAGCCGCGACGTTGAATTATTGGAGTACATGGAACTGCTGGCGGTCTTCGAATCCTCCAGCCGCCGCTTATTACCCGCCAAATACGCTTCTCTAACACCCGAAGAACTCGACACCCGCCTCCGCCTCCTCCGCACAATCGTCGGCGGCCGGCGATAGTTAAGCCACAAAGAAGCACATATGTGTTCACCTGTTTTTGTGCCTTTTTGAGGCAGGGTTACTTGTGTCGCCGGCCGCGGTAGTGGACCTTCCCGGGGAGTCGCGCGGGGAGATCGAGGTTGTCGTCGACGAGGTCTTCGAGATGGACCGCGGCGACGTGCGCGTAGGCGAGCAGCGTCATCAAGGTGGGTTCGCGTTCGTCGTTTTCGTATTGTGAGATGCGGCCGTAGTGCATGCTGTCTTCCAGGCCGAGACGAACTAACATCTGCGTTTGCGACAATTCAAGCTTCTCACGTATCTCGCGCAGTTTACTGGCCAGCCGCAAAGGACGCGGACGCGGGTTTCCCATCAGACTTGACCTCCTGACGGACAACCACGACGTCCCGACAGAGAACCACCAGGTCCTCGCAGAGAACTACGACGTCTGAACGGACGACCACTACGTCCTAACGGACAACCACCACGCCTCAGCCGGTAACCACAACCCGCTGACAGGCGTGCGCGAAAATTTTGCTTGCGCCAACTCCCTGATGGGAGTAGTATCATCGCGCTTTCGATTTTCGCCGCATCCATAATCCTGTCATGGATGGCGACGATGCTCATCACTCGTTATTGTGGGAGCTTGAGCTGCGCATTTGGCGGCTTGAATGTCAAAGACGAGTGCCATCGTAAAGCGTCTCGAGAAAATCGTAAATAGAAATTTTACTTTGGGCACCTGGCGGGGGCGCCAGGTGGAGTCCGCAGAGGCGCGCGACCCCTGCTTCTGCGGACTCGGGGGCATCATTATGAACGCTGGAGAACTTATCGAACGAGATCCGGAAAAGATGGGCGGAGTGGCCGTGTTCAGGGGGACGCGCGTGCCGGTCGAGTTTCTGTTTGAGTTTTTGGAAGACGATCAGACCTTGGAAACGTTCCTGGCCCAGTTTCCGACGGTCAGCCGGGACCACGCGCGCAGTGTATTGGGTGCGTCGCGCGATCTCTTGCTGAGTTCGTAATCGACCCGATCTGTGGTAGCTTGCTCGGTATGCAGGCACCGACTTATCAGGACGTTGTAGCAGCGCGCGAGTTTATCTCGCCTTATTTACCGAAGACGCCGCTGGTCCGCAGCCACAAGCTTTCCGAAGCGCTCGGCTGCGACTACTACGTCAAGCTGGAAAACCTGCAACCGATCGGCGCGTTCAAAGTGCGCGGCGGCGTGAATATCGTGGGCCGTGTTGCCAGTGAAGGCCGAAACGAAACACTCGTTACGGCTTCAACCGGTAACCACGGACAGTCGATTGCCTACGCCGGACGGCTCTTCAAAACGCCCGTTATCGTCTACGCTCCCGCGGAAAACACAAACCAGGCAAAACTTCAGGCCATGCGCGACCTCGGCGCTGAAGTTCGCCTTCACGGACGCGACTTCGATGAAGCACGCCTCGAAACAGAGCGCGCCGCTAAAGCCGAAGGCTTGCGTTACGTTCACTCCGCCGACGAGCCAAACCTGATCTCGGGTGTGGGCACGATAAGTTTGGAGATCTTCGAAGATTTACCGGACGTGGACGTGATAATCGCGCCTGCTGGTGGCGGAAGTTGTGCTTCAGGCAACTGCATCGTCGCCCACGAGCGGAACCCGGACGTAAAAGTCATCGCGGTTCAGTCAGAAGCGGCGCCCGCGATGTGGCACGCCTGGCGCAATCGCAATCTCGATCCTCATCCCCTGATGGAAACCGAGCACGAAGGACTCGCGACGCGTGTCCCGTTCGAACTTCCGAACAGCATTCTTTGGAAACTGCTCTCGGACTTCGTTCTCGTGACCGACGAACAGATCAACGACGCCATTCGCATACTCGCGCGCGACACCAAACAACTAGTCGAAGGCTCGGGCGCCGCCTCACTCGCCGGCGCAATCAAGCTGCGAGATCAGCTACAGGGCAAGAAGGTTGTCGGCATCGTGAGCGGCGGCAATCTTCCTCTGGATCGCTTCGCCAAACTACTAGAAAAACGTTGATGACTTCCAAAACTGGATTGGAACAATCTATGTAATCTGTGGATTGCTCCCAAGCCTCACGCTATTTACATTTCGGCCCTCTTGGCACTAGTATCGGCGTCACCCGGGTACCTTCTCAGAAACGATTCAGTCCTTTTTTCCCATTCTTCACAAAGGAGAATCTAAATGCGATTCAAATCCAAGCCTTCCAACGGTTATCAAGTCTTTGCAGTCAGCGGGGTTAATACGATTTCGTTCGGCGTTGACGCCAGTGCCGCAGCGCGCAAGGGTCTACTCGGATTCGCAGTCGAGCGTCACGATCTGACGGAAAATGAAAAGCGCGTGATGCCCGGTTTTAAGGTTTTTCGCTCGCTCGTTCCCAATCCAACACCGAAAACTGAGGTCAGCACATGGGACCATCCGGTCCAGAGTTTTGTTTGGGACGACTTCACCGCGAAGCCGGAGCATTCGTACAAGTACGTCTTTCATCCCCTGAAAGGCTCGCCCGGGAGTATCGACCGTAGTACGAAACCGATTCCGATCAACGTGGAAACCGAACCGCTCTTTTCGAAGAACGTTCACGACATCTTTTTCAACCGCGGCGTGGCGAGCAGTCAGGCGTACCAGCGGCGCTTCGGAGATCTCAAACCAAACGAGCTGCCGACCGACAAGGGCAAAGAAGCGATTCAGTGGCTCACGCGCGAGCTGGACGATGCGATTCTGAAGTTCATCAAGAGCGCGAAGAAGGGCGACAGCCTGCATGGTTGTTTCTATGAGTTTCGCTACTTGCCCGTGGCGCAGGCGTTCAAGGAAGCGATCGATCGCGGTGTTGACGTGAAGCTGATCGTCGATGGAAAGGTCAACGGAGACCCGGAGAAAAAAGCGGGCGAGGAAGGTGCGAGCTTTCCGCGCGAGGACAATCTCAAGACGATCAAGGACGCCCGCATCCCCAAAAAGAATGTGACTCTGCGCCAGGCAAAACCCACCAACATTCAGCACAACAAGTTCATCGTGCTGTTGCGGAAGGGCAAGCCGAAAGAAGTGTGGACCGGCTCGACAAACATTTCGCTTGGCGGCTTCAGTGGGCAGACGAATGTCGGACATTGGGTGAAAGACATCGACTGTGCGGAACACTTTGAAGCTTACTGGCAACTGTTGAAAAAAGATCCGGGAGCGATCGCAGGTTTGGAACGTGCTGAAGCAAACAAGGCTAACAAGGCGTTGCGCGATGCGGTCGGCATGTTACGAGAAGTGCCCGAATCGCTTGATGATGTCAGTGAGGGTGTGACGACGGTTTTCAGTCCGCGGGCCGGACTGAAGGTGCTGGATCTTTATGTGAACATGGTGGACTCTGCGAGTGCCTGCTCGTGCATTACGCTGGCCTTCGGGATCAACGCCGCGTTCAAACAGAAATTACTCGACAACGATCCGCTGAATGCGATCGTGTTCATGTTGCTAGAAAAGAAAGACGCTGCTAATAGCAGGGCCAAGGATCCATTCGTTCCGCTGACAACTCGCAACAACGTGTACCAGGCGTGGGGAGCTTTCCTAGACGACCCGGTTTACCGTTGGGCCAGGGAGAAAAACAACCGTATTCTCAAACTCAATTCGCACGTCGCGTATATCCACTCGAAGTTTCTGCTGCGCGATCCGCTGGGCGAAGATCCGCACGTTGTCACGGGCTCGGCTAATTTCAGCAAAGCGTCGACCAACGACAATGATGAGAACATGATCATCATTCGCGGCGACAAGCGCGTGGCTGATATTTATTTCACCGAGTTCAACCGGCTCTTCAATCATTACTACTTCCGGTCCGTGGCGGAGTCGCTCAAGGATCAGGGACAGAAGTTGAGTTCGGACGGGAGCCTGTTTCTGTCCGAGACTGCTGAGCCGTGGCTGGAGAAGTACAAACCGGGAACGTTGCGGTCGAAGCGGCTGGCGCTTTACACGAAGATGCACGGCGCGCAGTTGATGTAGCTCTTTTGTGGCTGCGTTTTGAGTGCTTTGTGGCATAAGATCGGGTTCATGGAACTTCCCGTGAACCCTACGATCTTGCCGATGCTGGCGAAGCGTGTCTCGGAGTTGCCACGCGCCGGTGAGTGGTTGTTTGAGCCGAAGTGGGATGGGTTTCGTGCGCTCGTTTTTCGCGACGGCGACGAGATCATGATTCAGAGTCGTGACGAAAAGCCGCTCAACCGCTACTTTCCCGAGTTAGTTGAGACTTTACGAGCGCAACTTCCGAAGCGTTGCGTGCTCGACGGCGAAGTTGTAGTAGCTAAAGACGGCGCACTCGATTTCGACGCGCTGCAACTGCGCATTCATCCTGCGGAGTCGCGCATCAAACTGCTTTCCGAACAGATACCCGCGTCGATTGTCTTCTTCGATCTGCTTTCAGACGGGCGCCGAGATCTGCGCGATCAGCGTTTCGATAAGCGCCGGCAGCATCTGGAGTCGTTGCTTGCGTCGGTTGGACCACCGGTACACATAACGCCTGTGACGACGGATTTTGATACCGCGTCGGATTGGTTTCGACGTTTTGAAGGCGCTGGGTTGGATGGTGTGATAGCGAAACCGATCGCGGGCACGTACGAACCGAACAAGCGCGTGATGCTGAAGGTGAAGCACGAGCGTGATTGTGATTGTGTGGTGGCGGGTTTTCGTTGGCACAAGAAAGGCGAACGCACGCGGATTGGTTCGCTGTTGCTGGGGTTGTTTGACGACAAGGGGTTTCTGCATCACGTCGGTGTGTGCGCGAGTTTTAAGGATGAGAAGCGGATCGAGTTGGTCGAGTTTCTCAAGCCGTACCGGAAGGACGCACTGGACGATCATCCGTGGAAAGCGTGGGCCATGGGTGAGATGGACGGCGGCCGGCGGATTCCCGGAGCGCAGAGCCGTTGGAGCGCGGGCAAGGATCTTTCGTGGGAGCCTTTGCGACCGGAGTTGGTGGTCGAGGTGGCCTACGAACACATGCAAGGCGATCGTTTCCGTCACACGGCCCAATTCCGTCGCTGGCGCACCGACAAGAAACCCGCGGACTGCACCTACGAACAACTCGAAGTCGTCCCACCTTATGAGATCAAACAGATCTTTGGTGGTTAGTCGGGCCAAGCCCGAACCAGGGGCACAGCCCTCCCGCTTTTTAATATTGCCCCCGGCGGGGCATAGCCCCGCCTCACATCCGGCGGCAGAGCCGTCTCAAAAAGGCGTTTAGTACCTCATTGCAGAATCTAGTACTACATAGCAGAGTCTAGTACTCCATAGCAGAATCTAGTCCTCCATAGCAGAGTCTAGTACTCCATAGCAGAGTCTAGTACTCGATAGCGGCCTCTGCACTACGCGTCTGCACTTATAGCGACTTCTCAATCGCTGACGGGATTAAACGCTGCTTAGACGCAATCGCTAACGACACCTAATCGCGAAAGAACCCTACTCGCGAAAGAACTTTAATCGCAGGAATCCGCTGAATCGCGGCTTCGCCGCCGGATGTGAGGCGGGGCTTGCCCCGCCGGGGCGATATAGAAAAGCGGAAAGGGCTATGCCCCTGGTTCGGGCTCTGCCCTACCGCCCGCGAATACTTCGGCGCCAATAAATCACGTCCTTATCAACCAACAATGGTTCATCTTCACGCAGACACCCGCGCCAGATGCGAGCACTGGACCACCTATAATCCAACATGCTTTGAGCCAGCCCACCACGCACCGGATTCTGATGGATGTAGTTAACCTTCTCCATAAACATGCCTTCACTAAAAACCGGAAGTACGTTCTTTTCTGTTTGCCAAAGTGAATACTTGTAGTTTCGTTCCCGTTCCTGATGCTGCAACTTCGCCAACGACCGCGCGTAGTCTTTCTCTTTCAAGTAATCGATCACTCGCCGAGCAGTGATTCCTTTCAACACGCGCAGCACTTCAGACGTTGTGGATGGTCGGCTCGTGAGCAGGTGCAGGTGGTCGATCATTATTACGTAGGCGAACAATAAGAAGTGCGCTGTTGTGCGGGCTTCGTTGATTGCGTCGCAGACGATTTGTTTCATGTGATCGGTTTGGAAAACAGGTAGTCTGTCTTTGGTGACAACGGTGATGTAAAGGGCGGGTGAGTCTTGTGAGATCAGAAATCGGTGAGCCATGAGGTTGCTCTCCTTCGTGTGAGGTTATAGAACTAGCGGAAAATTACGGCGTTATGTGCGTGATGTAAAGGGCAGAGCCCGAACCAGGGGCGTAGCCCATCTGCTTTTACTAATTCCACTCCGGCGGAGCTGAGCCCCGCCTCACATCCGGGGGCAAAGCCCAAGGGTCGATTTTTAGTTTGGTCGCTTTGAAGTGCGCCACTCGCGGGTGGGGTCGTCGTCGGGGTCGGGGGGTTCTTGAGGGGGGCGCAGTTCTTCGGGAATGTTGCGCAGGTTCACGCGGATACGAGTCCACGTCGACGAGCGGCCGCGCATCTTGTCCACCAACACGTCGTCAGCAGCCAGGTACTTCACCACTTTCTTATGTTTGCGTTTCCATCTGTCCAGGCCCGCGCGAGCTGCTTCTTCACTCGGTGAATTCGCAATCACCAGCAGCGGCATACGCGTGCGAGCAGGTTTCTTCTTCGCGGCGGAACGGGCTCGCGAAGGTGCGACACGCGGAGCTTCGCCTGCCGTCTTGGCGAAGTGTGGAGGCCAGGGGGCGTCGCCGAGGCCGGAGGCTTCGTCGCGCGCTGCGCGTTCGAGAAGTTTTTCAAGCGAACCAGCGTGAAGATCCATCTCGGCGTGCGCGTCGCCGAATTCAGCAAGACGCGGCGGCACGGTCAACACGTTGAAGTCCGCCGGATCGCATTCATCAACTTCCTCCCAACGCAGCGGCATCGACACCCGCGCATCCGGCAGCGGCCGCACTGAATACGCCGAGCACGTCGTGCGGTCCTTCGCGTTCTGGTTGTAATCAAGAAACACTCCGTGACGCTCTTCTTTCCACCACTTCGACGTCGCTAACTTCGGAACACGCCGCTCAATCTCACGCGAAAGCGCAACCGCCGCCTGCCGCACTTCGCTAAACGTCCAACGCTGCTCGATGCGCACGTTAACGTGCATCCCGCGCGAGCCACTCGTCTTGGGCCAACCACGCAAGCCCATCTCTTGCAGCAACGCGTTCACTTCCAAAGCAACGGCACGAACGTCGTCCCAACCAACACCCGGATTCGGATCGAGATCGACGCGCAACTCATTCGGATGGTCCAAATCATTTGATCGCACCGCGTGCGGGTGCAACTCAATGCAGCCCAGGTTCACTATCCACGCCAACCCGGCCGCGTCGTCAACGACAACCTCTTCCGCAAACCGCCCCGACGGAAACGACAGCGTCACTGTGCGCAACCACTCAGGCCGGTTATCCGGCGCCCGTTTCTGATAGAACGCTTCACCTTCAGCGCCATTGACGTACCGCTTCAGCACGATCGGCCGATCGCGAATCCCCGCGAGCGCGTCCGGCGCAACCGAAAGATAGTAGCGAACGAGTTCGAGCTTCGTGAGTTTGATCTGTTTGGAGAAGTAGAGCTTGTCTGGATTACTGACGCGCACGTCGTGCCCGTCAATCGTCAGCACCTCGGATGTGTCTTTCTTGGCCACGGGATAAACGAATTATAAAGGCTTCGACATATTGATGAAATGGCACGGCTGCTTGGTCGGCACGTCCGGCGGAAACGGCGTCGTTCCATCTTCAACATACCCGCGGCGCGCGTAAAACGCCGGCAACTCGGCGCGCAGGTTAACAATCAGGATGTCCATAAAACGAGCGCCACGCGTTCGGCAATACTCTTCGCCCGCAGTCATCAGCCGCGAGCCGAGTCCGCTTTGCTGCCGCGCCGGATCGACCGACAACAGTCCGAGGTAAGCGCGTTCACCACGCGGTTCGACATAAACACAACCGCGCAAACCATGTGCGTCCTCGGCGACAAGAAACGCGCCCTTGTCGAGGAATTGATGGACCTCATCAAGCGTGATGCGATTGCCGTCGACAAAAAACTCTTCGGCAATTCGAAAAGCGGCGTTGATTACGTCGGTGATCTGTTCCGCGTCGGCGGAACCGGCAATACGAATTTCACCCATAATTGGGACCAGTCAAGTGATAGAATGCGCGCCGCAATTCTGGAGTAGATTTCAAACTCAGATCAAGTGAAGGTCACATGACGCAAGCACCCGAAGCTCGCTCCGGACTCGATCCGTGGCGCATCGCTGAACTTCCACCTGCGCCGCGGCCGCGAGGTTTAGGTTGGTTCAGTGCGATTGGTCCAGGCATTATCGCACTCGGCGTTTCGATCGGCAGCGGCGAGTTTTTGCTCGGTCCAGCAGCGTTTGTGAAGTATGGCCTTGCGTTGTTATGGGTCGTCGGTGTCGCGGCCTTGTTGCAGACGTTATTGAACGTCGAGTTGATGCGCTACACGCTGGCGACCGGCGAACCGGTGGTCACCGGATTCATGCGCACGCGGCCGCACTCCACTTTCTGGGCCTGGTTCTACGCGATTCTCTACTTCCTGCAAATGGGCTGGCCGGGCTGGGCAGGCGCCGCCGCGGGCGCAGTCTTCTTTCTATTCGCGAAGCGGCTACCGATCGCGGCGGAAACGGGAACTGTCTACGCGATCGGCGTCGGACTCTTTCTTTTATGCGCGCTGATCCTGACGTTCGGCAGGAGAATCGAACGCACGCTCGAGTTTCTCAACTGGATCATGGTCAGCGTGATCATCGGCGGCTTAGGCATTCTGGCCGTGCTTTTTGTTCCACTGTCGACGTGGCTGGCAGCAGTCGCTGGTTTTGCGGGTTATGACGTTCGACAAGGTTCGTTTGAATTTCTTCCGGCGGGCGCCGACTTCTTTTTGCTCGGTGCGTTTGCGGCGTATTGCGGCGGCGGTGGCGTGGCGAATCTTACGCTAACCAACTGGGCGCGTGACAAGGGCTACGGCATGAGCAGCATCGTCGGCTTCATTCCCGCGGCGGTCGGCGGGAAGAAGGTAGCGCTGGCTCACACTGGGAGCACATTTGAACCGAACGCGTCGTCACTCGAACGCTGGCGCGGGTGGTGGCGCATCATCCGCGTCGATCAATGGGGTGTGTATTTTGTCGGCGCGATTCTCGGCATGGTGTTGCCGGCGTTGCTTTACGTCACGTTTGTGCCCGTAGGGAGCGACATTCGCGGGCTCGGAGTCGCCGCCGCGTTAGCGGAAGCGGTGGCCACGCAGAAGGGCGCGATCTTCGGCGGGGTGATCGCGGTTCTCGGCGTCTGGCTTCTGTTCAAGACTCAGTTAGACATTCTGGAAGCCATGACGCGCGCCATCACTGACATTCTCTGGACGGGCAGCAGTCGCATTCGCGCGTGGCGCGGCGGCGATGTGCGCGTGGTTTATTACACAGTGCTTCTGGCGATCACCGCGTGGGGCATCATCGCGCTGCGGTTAACGCAACCGATCATCCTGCTCGCGCTCAGCGCCAACATGGCGGGCATCGTCTTCATCATCAGCTCGATACACTTGCTCTACATCAACACGCGGCTGCTTCCGGTTGAACTGCGTCCACCGATGTGGCGCCGCGTGGCGCTCGTCGCGTTGGCCGTTTTTTATGGACTGTTCCTGGTGATGTGGCTGTGGACACTTTTTGATTGACATCGTCCGCGCGTGGGAATATTTATTGGAGCCAGGTTGAGGTAATAGTAATAACCGCTCTCCGCTGCACACTCTATAAATCAAGTGACTCACAAAATCTTTGCCATACTCTTGCTGCTCATCGCAGGGCAGTTTACTCACGTCTACACGCAACAGGTCTTCACGGAGCAGGGCGTTTCGATCGAGTTTAGCGTTCTCTCGAAACCAGTCGCTGGCGAGGAAGCGACCGTGCGTTTCAAAATCACCAGCACAAATGGCGGCGAACCGCTGAGCAGTCTGCGCCCGGTTGCGTGGATCGATCAGCACCAGACGCCGGAAGCAATAACACCGAAGGAATGCCGCGAAAAGGTACAACAGTTTCTGCAATCGAGTTTTACCAAACGTCCCACGCTCGATCTCAACGCCTATTTCGTGCTCGTGTTGAATGACGAAGCAAACATCTCGGTCATCGACCCGATGTCAGGCTTTGGCGGCAGCAAGCTTTACACGCTCATACCGCTCAAGAGTCCGGGCGAAGATTGGGTGATGACTGACAACAACAAGCGCGTCTACGTGTCGATGCCCGAGAGCAATCAGATCGCGATACTCGACGTGCCCACCTGGAAGGTGATCGCCAACATCGACGCCGGCGTGAAACCCACGCGCGTCGCTCTCCAACACGATCAGAGATATTTGTGGGTCGGTAACAACGACGGCGTCGCGGTGATCGACACCGTCACAGCCAAACCGGTCGCACAAATAAAGACCGGCGCCGGTCCGCACGAGATCGCGTTCAACGACGACGACACGGTCGCGTTCGTCACCAACAAAGCCGCAGGCACGATTTCGCAAATAGATATCCGCAAGTTGGCGGTGGCGAGTGAACTCAAAACCGGATCGCAACCCACCGCGCTCGTTTATTCTTCGTTGAGTAAAACCGCGTACGTCGCGAACGAAGGCGACGGCGCGATCGTCGCGATCGGCGGCACAAAGCACGACGTCATCGCACGCATTCCCACCGAACCCGGCATACGCACGCTCAGCATCACTCCCGACGGTCGCTACGGTTTTGCCGTCAACACAAACAAGAACCTCGTCTACATTTTCGATCTTTCATCTAATCGCGTAGTACACAGAGTGCCGGTCGCGCCAGGCTCGGATCAGATCAGCTTCACGCAACAGTTTGCTTACGTTCGTTCGGCCAGCAGCGAATTCGTGACGATGATCAAGATCTCGGATCTGGGAAAAGAAGCCGCCGTGACGCGTTTT
>DATELP010000209.1:0-13776 GCA_035276425.1 Pyrinomonadaceae bacterium | reverse complement strand
AGGTGTATGCCATGAACGTCTCCAAATCTGGTCCAAATGATGTTTTAGATGATCCAGGTAATCACGGATTAGGTATTCCAACGTTGCTGGCTGCTTACGTTCGACTGTTTTGAATGCGATCTGTTCGAGGCTGTGTTTGTCTCGCTGTTGTGTCAGGACTTGGTGCGGTATCACGGAGACAACGTGCAGCAGGTGCATGTTGTAGGCGCGCCACAGTTCGATCACTGCGGGCCATGGCTCGTCGTTGTACTTCTGCGCGCTGACCCACTGTTCCTGTTCGTAACCGGGAAACTCAAGGGTGTCGGTGAACTGACCGCGCACGAAGCGCTGATGATTGTTGGCGGCTGAGTCGATCAGGTGACCGAGGATTTGTTTGGCGCTCCAGTCATCGCCGGTGCTCTTCGCACTATCCTCGTCGCTTATCTCTTGCAGGCGTGTGGCCGCACCACGGATCGTCTCCTCGAAATCGCGGAGAAACTCGTGATAAGAGCCGTGTTCAGAAATGACTGAAACCGTTTCCGCCATGGGCTACGTAAATTTGCCGAAACTTGAAGGTCGAGTGGTGTGATAATAGCCGATCACTAAGAAAGGAAGCCAATGATCCCCCGAGCCCCGCGTTTGATCCCTGAACCGACCTTTTCGTCCTACAACGCCGAAGGCTTTGACTAATTCAGCTAGAAATACGCCGAAGGCGTTGGCTAATTTCAGCGCAGGGTTGGAACAACCCTGGGACCAAAATAAACCAAGAATGCTAACGCTGAAAGCGTTGGCAAACCGCGGCTCTCGCCAACACTTTTCAGTGTTGGAAACATAAACTTCTTTGGGTTCCCGAGGTTGTCGCAAGCTCCAACCGTTGGGCTGAAATTAGTCAACGCCTTCGGCGTATTTGCACTAAAAAGTGGAACCTGGCCCAGGGAAACGGCGTTTAGCTCGCCATGAGCGACCCCTCCAGATTCCGGGTCGGCGCCTCAGCGAATCGCCCAACCACTACGGCGAACCGCAAACCCAACCCCGGGCATCCCAAACCTCGAATGCGTCGCTTACTCAAGTTTTCAATCGGTTTTGTTGCTGTTCTGTTGTTCCTGGCTGTCACTGGCATCGGCGGCATGCTGGTCGACAACCTCGCTTTCTACGCCCGCGTCGCACATCTCTACACGCAAGAACCGGATCGCAAGATCGCAATGCCGTTAGAAGATGTTACCAAACGACAGATCGCCGACACGTGGGGCGCGCCGCGCGGCACCGGCAGGCGCCATGAAGGCCAGGACATCTTCGCTCCAAAAGGCACGCCAATACTCTCCGCCACGAACGGCTTCATCTACAAAATCGGTGAGAACAACCTCGGCGGTCAGACAGTTTCGGTCATCGGTGCAGGCGGTCGAGTTTTCTACTATGCGCACCTCGAAAAGTACGCGCCGAATATCGAAGTCGGCGACCGTGTAACGACTCGCACCGTGCTCGGCTACGTCGGCACAACCGGAAACGCCGTTGGCACGCCGCCACATCTTCACTTCGGCATCTACACGATGTCAGGCGCAATCAATCCCTTGCCGCTCCTGACCGATCGCCCCGCGCCGAACATTACTACCACTACCCAACCGAGCCGCCCTAACGCGACACCCCGCAGAACCTCAAACCGCCTGCGCATCTGAGATGGTGGTCACTACGGCGTGTTTTGAGTTCAAGCTTTAGCTTGTTTGTCATCACGACCGGCCGACCAGCAACCTGAAGGTTGAACTCAAAACGAAAATCGAGCTCGAGGACTTTACACTTCTTTACAGTTCTCTTTGTTTAACCGCGCGCTTTTCGTGATATTGTTCGCGAAAATCTGATTCACCCCTACAGCGGAAGGAGCTTACGCATGCGAATGCGATCCCGGTTTTTCGGTCTCTCTATCTTTGTTCTATCGTTAGTCATCTCTGTGTTTGTGCTGGCGCCGCGAACCTGGGCCACAAGTGAAACCCAGGACCCACCCGGACCGCCCGGAGGCGGAACCGGCCAGGAACGCCCGGGCCGCCCCGAACAATCCACCGATCCCAAGCCCTACGACAGAGTCATCACCAAAGAAGCAAAGTCAGACGAGGGCGTGTTCACAGTCCACACGATCAAGGACAAGATCTACTACGAAATCCCCAAGAGCGAACTCAACAAAGAGTTTCTCTGGGTGAGCCAGATCGCCAGGACCACACTCGGCGTCGGCTATGGCGGACAAGCCGCCGGCAATCGCGTGGTCAAGTGGGAACGCAAAGGCAATCGCATTCTGCTGCGCAACATTGCTTACGACGTCGTCGCGGATCCGAAACTGCCCGTCTCGCGCGCCGTTCAGGCTGCTAACAACGACACGATCATCATGTCGTTCAACGTCGAGGCCATCGGCAAGGACGATTCGGCGGTGATCGACGCAACGCGTCTGTTCACCACTGAAGTGACCGAGTTCAGCGCCCGCACGCGTTTGCGCGCGCGTGGTTTCGACGCCAGTCGCTCCTTCATCGAAAAGACAAAATCGTTTCCAACAAACATCGAAGTCGAAGTTTCGCAAACCTACACTTCGCCTCCGGATACGAATCCGGGCGGCGGCGGCGGTGGACCACAACCCCAACCGAATCCGTTCGCGGCAGGAATGCGCGCCGGCACGAACGCCACGGTCGTGATGCACTACAGCATGGTCAAACTTCCCGAGAACCCGATGATGCCGCGTTTGTTTGACGAGCGCGTCGGCTACTTCTCGATTCGCAAATACGACTACGGCATCGACGAGCATCGTGCGGCGCAACGCGCTTACATAACGCGCTGGCGGCTGGAAAAGAAAGATCCAAACGCGGCGCTTTCCGAGCCTGTGAAGCCGATCGTTTACTACGTCGATCCGGCGACGCCGACGAAGTGGGTGTCGTACATCAAGAAGGGAATTGAAGACTGGCAACCTGCGTTTGAAGCCGCCGGTTTCAAGAACGCGATCATCGCGAAGGAAGCTCCTTCGAAATCAGAAGATCCTGATTGGGATCCGGAAGACGCGCGTTATTCAGTGATTCGCTATTTGCCTTCGACGATCGAGAATGCTTCGGGACCGCACGTACACGATCCGCGCACCGGCGAGATTCTCGAATCGGATATTCAGTACTACCACAACGTGATGAACCTCGCGCGTAACTGGTACTTCGTTCAGGTTGGACCACTCGATCCGCGCGCCAAGAAACTGCCGCTGCCCGACGATCTCATGGGCGAGCTCGTTCGCTACGTCATCGCGCACGAAGTCGGACACACGCTCGGTTTTCAACACAACATGAAGGCGAGTGCGACCTATCCCGCGGACAAGATCCGTAACGCGGAGTGGCTCAAGACGATGGGACACACGCCGACGTTGATGGACTACTCGCGTTTTAACTACGTCGTGCAACCGGAAGACAACGTTCCGGTGGACGAGCTCATTCCGAAGATCGGACCATACGACAAGTGGGCGACGATGTGGGGCTACAAACCGATCCCCGGCGCCAACACTCCGCAGGACGAAAAGAACACGCTTGACGAGTGGGCCCGTGCGCAGGACGCGAAACCATATTTGCGCTTCTCAACCGCGGACGCGCGTGGCTCCGACCCGGGTGAAAACACGGAAGCAGTCGGCGATGCCGACGCGATCGCGTCTACCACGATGGGAATCAAGAACCTGAAGCGCGTGGCGGACATGCTGTTGCCGGCGACTTCGCACAACGGCGATCCGTACGACGACCTCGACGAGATTTACGCGCGGATGTTGGGCCAGTGGGCCACCGAACTTAATCACGTTACGGGCATCGTCGGCGGGTTTAACTCGCAGCAGAAACACGCGGGACAGGACGGCGTTCGCTTCGTGATCGTTCCCAAAGAAAAACAGGCGGCCGCAGTGCGTTTCCTGAACGAAAACGCGTTTGCAACGCCGACCTGGGCGCTGAAACCCGACGTTCTGCGGCGCATTGAAGCGGCAGGCGCGTTGGCGCGAGTGAACGTCGCACAAGAGCGTGTGCTCAACTCGCTGCTCAACAACGCGCGTTTCGATCGTCTGGTCGAGCAGGAAGCGATCGACGGTGTTGCGGCTTATCGTCCGGCGGATTTCATGTCAGACGTGCGCCGCGGCATTTGGAGCGAGATCGAGCCGGGCGCGGGAGTGGTACGCATCGACGTTTATCGTCGTAACTTGCAGAACTCCTACATCGATCTGCTGTCGAACAAGTTGAACATGCGGCCGTCAGTGACTGACGACTACCGCGCGTTGATCAAGCAGGAACTTCGCGATTTGAGTACCGCGCTTGGGGCGGCAATGCAGCGCACCACCGATCGTGCGACGAAGGCGCATCTTGCCGACGCGCGCGATCAGATTGCGAAGGCGTTGGATCCGAGGTTTGCGCCACCGGCGACTCCAAACGCACCGGCGTTTCCGTTCGGTATCGACGATCCTGAGGATCCGTTTAGTTTCAACTGCTGGCCGGATTACGCGATCCGCGTTCCGCGCGACAACCAGTAGACACAAAAACATCCACAGATTACGCAGAACAAATTCTGTGTAGTCTGTGGATGTTCTCTTACTCGTAACTCAGCGCTTCAACAGCATCCTGGCGGGCTGCACGCAGTGCCGGATACAAGGCGCCGATGCTCCCGCCAAGGAGTCCCACCGCAAGCGCGATCAATACCCAGCGCGGCTCGATCTCGATCGTCAAACTCGTCGCTCGCATCACCGCGGCGCGCGCCAGTAACGTCAGCAACACACCCACCGCAACGCCGAGCACGCTGACGATGATCGCTTCCTGTTCGATCACCCACGCAATCGCTGTCTTCGACATACCGAGCGATTTTAGAATGCCGATCTGTCTCGTGCGTTCGGTGACGGTCGTGTACATCGCTAACAAAATCACGAGCATACTGATCGAAGCCGCCACACCGACAACGACTTTAATGAACACATTCAACGCCGGAACTCCGCTCGCGTAAATCTCGGGCAGATCGCGCGTGAAGACGAGCTGATCTTCCGGGAAGCGTTCGAGAATACGCGCGGCAACCGCATCCTGCTGCGCTGGATCTGCACACGCGATCAGGATCGCCGAAGCACGATTCTCCGCGCCTTCCTGTTCCTGCATCGTGCTCAATGGAATCTTGATGCGCCCGCCGCCCGGTGGTTCGTAAACGCCGACAATCGTGAACGGACGTTCAAACAACTTCACCGTGTCGCCGACCTTCGCGTTGCGGCTTCGTTGCCACTCCGGATCGATGATCGCCTCGTCGCCCGATCCGAGTTTGCGGCCTTCACGCATGGTGATCTTCGCGATCGTCGCGTACTCGTCGTAGTTGACGCCGTCGATCAACCGTTGACCAAAACCCGAGTCGCTCTTGTCGAGTGTTTGTCCGACGGGTGTCGCGGCGCGAACGCCTTCAATTTGCGCGAGTTCAGCCGCATGTGTGACCGGTAGTTTGAACTGCGCTCCGCCGCCGAGTCCCATCGAACCCGACGCCCGAATCATGATCTCCGCGCCGATGTTTGATTCACGCCGGCCACGTTCGTGCAAAACACCGTGTGCGAGGCCGACGGTGAAAACGATCAGCATTACACCGACGCCAGTGCCGAAAACACTGACCGCGGTGCGCGCAGGCCGATGAGCAATGTTTGAAAAGACGAGGCTATCCATAAGACGTTGTAAGCGTGGGCTGCGATCCAGAATTCGTTGTCCTGCTTTGGGAAGCGTGCGCCAGGTTAGTACGAGCAGACCGGCAGTGGTCCAGGCGACGATCGCGGCTTTGCGCACGAGCGCCAGCGCGAGTCCGGCGGCGGGCGTGAAACCGAGACCTTTTTGCAGGATCACTTCGGTGCCGCCTTCGTAGACGCCGATCGTTCCCGGCACGAACCCAAAGACAAAGTTGATGACTTTCGTGAGCGATTCGATGATGTACGCCTGCGCCCACTGCGGTTGAAACCCGAGCATCTTCAGCGCGAGATAAACCTCGATTACGCTCGTCGCGTGCGCCGCGAGGTTGCAAACGACCATCACGAAGAACGTGCCGGGATGATGTTTGTAGAAGTCGTAGACTTTCGACTCGATGTGGTAGATGTGATCGCGGCGTTTGACGATCACCTTCGGGCTCAGACGCAACGACGCGAGCCGATCGATAAGCCCCGTCATCAGCATCACGCGCCGTTTGGCCGCGATCGCGACGGCCGCGATGCCGAGTGCGGCGACGAGCGCGATTACGACGAGTATGATGTTGACTTCTTCCGGCAACGGATACCACCACAGCATCACGAGCGCGCCGGTGAAGACAAAGAAGACGACGGACAGGTTGTAGAGCAGATTGTCGACGACGAGTGCGGGGACGCCGTAAGTGAGCGGTACTCGTTTGCGCAACAGCGCGACTTTCGTTGCTTCGCCGAGTAGTGGGCCAGTGAACGTCAGAAAACTGATCGCTTCGCCGCCGAGACGCGCGGCGAAAGCGTGGCGAAACGTGATGCGCCGGTGTTCGGCCGGCACTGCCGCGCGCATCGAGATCGTGCGCAGGAAGTGACGCGCGCCACTAAGCCCGAGAATGATGAAAAAACCGAAACCGATGCGCAGCAGCGCGTCGAACAACGGCTGCACGCCGACACGATTGATAACGTAGATTAAGAGACCGAGACCGAGCAGGAAGGCGAATGCTTGCAGCCAGACAAACGAGCGGCGGGAGGTGTTCGCAGCGGAAGTTTCAGGTTCTTCCGAGAGTTCTTCTGTATCGGTGTCCGGCCAGTCTTCTGCGAACTCTTCTCTCGACTCAATCAAGGCGATGCGTCTCTTCCATCAAAGCTAGCCGCAATGAAGCACAAACGTTCTTGTGCATTTTTGTGGCATCAACGTATTAACTCCTGCACAACCCGACCGGGGAAGCGAGTGAATCCTTTCTCCCGCAATGTTGGAACCGGCTCGTTATCATCGCGTAAATCGCCCGTTAATGCCAACAGCGTCGGCACGAAACTCAAACTATCGTAAGGTTTGTCGATTTCGAGGGCGCGTGGAATGCCCGTGTTCTGACCGCCCGCGGCCATGAAAACCGAGTGCGTCGAGATGCGAAAGAACGAACCGTGATTGCCACCGGGATTGAAACCCCGCACGTCGAAGTTCCAGTGATCGTGCGCCACGATCAGCATGTCGGCTTCGACGAGTTCACGTTTGCGGCGTTCGTAGTCGCGCATCACGCGTTCCTGATCGGTGAGATTCGGATCATTAGTCGAAAGGTTTTCGTTCCAGTGTCGCGCAAGCTCTTCATTCAGTCCGATCAGGCCGTTTGAATAATGCGTGCGATGGAGCGCTTCGAGCCACTCACGATCGGTGTGCCACTCGCTCAGCCACTTTGCTCGATCCGCGCCCTCAGGAATATTCAGGTTCGGATCTTCGAAGATCTGCAACGGCAAACCAGCCTGCCAACTGATCGACTGAAAACTCAAACGTGCATTCGCGTCTTCCGCGAGATTGCTCACCGGTAGATAACGAAAACTAAGATCGCCTTTAGCGTCGCGGCGAGATAGCAGCAGCGCCTGGCGATTGGGACCGGCAGTGACCCAGATCACGTCCGGGTCGATGTCTTTGTCTTCGATATAGGGCAGCACGAGTTCACGCGGCAGACGAGTCGCGATCATGTCGATTGGTCGATTGCCGATGCCGCGCTGCACGTTGTTTCTCACGGTTACGCCTTGCAGCAACGAGAAATAGTCGATCCGTACGAAGCTGCGTTCCAGATCCAACGAGCCATCACTGTTGACCACGAGACCGCCCGGCGCGATACCAGCGATGTAGTTTTGCAGTTGATAGATCGAGTTGCGGTCGCCCATCGACTGCTTCGGAATCACGTTAACGATCTTTATCTGTGCCGGTGAAAACGCTTCGGCGGAGAGCTTGAGGAGGTTCTGCAAAGTCGCAGCGTACTCGGTGTATTCCTTTTGCTCCTGCTGCCAGCGATCGAGTTGGACGTAAATGCGTTTCGCTGTGTCGTCGAGACCGGCTGCCTGTTGTTCTTTAGTGAACTTCTTCGGCTGCGACTCCCAGAGTTTGCGTTGTTCTTCAATCGCGCGGCCGAGCGCGGCGAGTTCGGTGTTCAACTCGTTGAGATCGCGCTGCCAATCAGCACGGCGGCGTTCGATGACGCCGAAAAACGTATCAAAGGCCGCTTTGCGCACGTTCTCGGCGAGATCGCGGCGTTGTAACTGTTGCAGCAGTATGTGCAGAAGATTCACATCGCTGTCGCGCAGGTGAACCGACGCGCGTTCATTGCCGTCGAAGTCGAGCATCGCGGTCGGATAAGTGGTGCTCTCGCCTTTGAGATAGTAAGTGTCCTGTGTGGTCGTCGTAATCAAGGGTACTAGCGGGTTAACGCCTTTGATGGAGTAATCGAGCATCAGGCGACGTTTTGTGATCACGTGATGACCGCCGCCGGCGCGGCTGCCGAGCAGTTTCACGAGGTTATAACCCTGACTGTAGATCTTGTCGTCGCTGTTAAAGCCGTGATCGGAAACGAGCACGAGCGCGGTGTCGTCCGCATCAGGCGACTGCTGAATCGCCGTCCACACCTGGCCGATGATCGAGTCCATCTGCCGGAGAACGAAGACCTGCGACTGCGTGTCGTTGTTGTGATGCGCGATGTGGTCGTAGTCCATCAGCATCAGATCGAGATAACGGATCTTCGGATTCGAGAGCTTGGTGATCAGTTCGCGCACCAGTTGATCTCTCACCGCGCTTCTCATCTCGAAACCCATGGTCCACTCGTCAAACAGCTCCTTCGGCGGCTTCGCGAACCGGTTCTGCAAACCACTCTGCAACGTTGAATAACGTACGCCACGCCCGAACAGCGAGAAACTGAAGTAACGCTCGTCATGTGGATAGGCGTCCGCCAGCAGCGGTAAGCCGATCGAGTCGAGCACCTCAACGCCGCGCATGTCGATGCGCGCGCCCACGATGTTCCCGAGGTAGACCGGAATGAAGTTCAGGTAGTCGTAGGAGTGAAGCGTGTAGCGATCAAACTCGACGTTGCCTTTGATTTGCAGATGCTGGCCGGTTTCGAGCAACGACCACGAAGGCGCCGACAAACTCATGCCGCGTACGTAAAAATTGGAGAGACGCGAACCGCGCTGGTAAAAGATGTGCTCGATCCACGGCAACGTGCTTTTGCCCGTGTCGTTGTCGCGTTGTTTCACCAGCCGATCGACGAGATCGTACGGTAGACCGTCGCACTTGATAACGACGAGGCGTTTGGTGTTAGCGTAGGTACTTGTCGCAAAAGCAAGGACGACAAGCAAAGCAAGCCACAGATTACGCAGATAAAATCTTTCCCTGAATGGGTTGGTCTGCGTAATCTGTGGATTGCTTTTGCCGGTGGCCGTGCGTTCCATTACTACGGCTGGCCTGCCTTGATTGGTGAACCGTTAACTGTGACGGCGATTGGTTGGACTGGTGGCGTGACACCACGCAGATACTCGGCGGCGATGTCGCGCAGCGTTTGATCGATAGCCGGGTTTTGCGAGATCCGCAGCAGTTCTTTTTTCGCTTTCGGATTGCCGATGCGCGACAAACTGTCGAGACACGCGCGGCGTGTTTCGTCGTCTTTCGTGCGCGCGAAGATCTTCGCGGTCGCCGAAGCAGCGCTCGATCCGGCTTCCGAACCGTGTTGCGCGATGAAGTGCAGCGAGCGCAGCACGTCGTTCATGTTCGACGTGATTTCGACTTCCGTCGTCGACTTCGCGATCTGTTGCAGGAACTTCGTGTGGTAGTGCAACCGCCGCGCGATGTCGAGCCGGTCTTCCATGTCGACGGTGCGTTCTTCGCGGTGAACGTATTTGCCAAACGTCAGAACGTTCAACGTGCGCAAAGCGATGCGAGCGTTGCGGCCGTGCTCCAATGGCATCATCTCCGCACGGCGGTCGCGCTCGATTTTTGCGGCCAAGCCGTTCGGATCTTTCGCGAAAGCCACGAGTGCCTGGTATTGCTCCAACGCGACGTTTGCCTCGGCATTGAGATCGTTTTCAAACGGATTGAGTGAGATCTTCTCAGCGCGTCCTTCGATCTCGTCGCGTAGTTGTGGCTCGAGCGAGTTGTTGAGCGCCAGCAACAGCTTCAGTTGCGAATAGGTTTGCAGACGCGACGGCTGATTTATGTCCATTCCGCGGCGGCCGGTCGTGAAATCAAAAATCGTGCGGCCGAGGAAGAACGGCAGGTTGCCAAACTTCGATAGCGACAACATGTTTCGCGTGACGTCGTTTAAAACGCGCCGCGACATCTCGCGCTTTTTCGGATTGTAACTGTCGCGAAAATCAACGAGCAGCATCGGAATCTTCGGCGCGTCGAGACCGTAAAGCGCGAGCGGAATCATCTCGACTGCTTCAGCGCCCGGCGTGTCGGCGTCGACCATCTGGTTGTCGGCGTCGAAGTAACGTGTCTCGACGTAGCCTTGCCAGTTCAGCAAGCGCTTATCGTCCCAGGGATTCGCGATGTTCAGGAAACGTTTGTTGTAACGAGCGCCCTGTTGTTTTGCCAGATCGCGTTTCGCGACCCACAACATCGCGTGCGTGGCGCTGCCGTCGGGCATCAACAACGGTTCGAAGTAAAGTGATTCTGCTTCGGCTCGTTGGCGCAACAGTTCCCAGTTGTGCGCGCGTTCGTCGCGCACTTGCGTCGTCTTCTTCGCGTAGTAGCCGCGCAGGTTCGCGTCATCAACGAGACCGCCAAAAGTTTTGTCAGTCAGCAGCAGGCGCGCCTGAATCGTCGCCATCTCCGCATCACTCAACGCCGATTCGCCTTCGACAGCTTCGTAGAGTGAAAGCACTGAAAGCGCGCGAATGATGTGCGACTTCCGATAGTCGCTCGTGTTGCGGCGATACGAAGCAGTTGAAGCTTTGATCGGTGTGCCGTACGGGTCGAGCAAAATGCCCTGAAGCGCCACCCAGAACATCTTGTTCCAGACGTCGCTTTCCGGTGCTGCGAGATCGAGTGCGGGCGGCGGAGTCTTCGTCGTGCTTTCTTTGTTACCGACGCGCGAATAGAAGAAGGGAATTGCCGCGGCGAGACGTTGCTTGGTCGTTGGTCGTGTGTACGTCAACGGCCACACGTAGCGCAGTCGATTGTTTTCCGGAATGTTGTCGCCGAGAGTGTCGCGAAGAATAGACACCAGCGGGATCCACTTGTCGTTTTTATCGGACTCGAGACCCGAAAGTTTGGCGTGGACCGTAATCAGTTCAGCGCCGCCCGGAACTTCGATTCGCTCGAGTCGCAGAATCTGCGAGAGCGGAACGGTCGGATCTGTACTCGCGACCTCGGGTGGATTCGGGTTCGGACCCTGGCCCGTGGCCGCTGCGATCGGGATTAATGGCGCGACAACGAGCAGAAACGCAAATAAGCTCGCCCTCAGTTGCCAGTGTCTAAGGCTTTGGACTCTCATCCTTCGTCATCGAACACCAAACAATATCTGGCAGTTGGGGAGTTTGTGCTGCATTTCCCGGAGGCGTCAGGAGCAACAGACACTCAAATAACCTCGCCCTCGAAACATCTCGTGCAATAACCATGCCCCTCAGGGCGTAAAGTAAATATACATTACCTTAACAGGTCTTGGACCTAATTTATGCTGTCAAATGTGACAGGTTCCTCATTGCAACAGTCCGGGATCAGATGCCCGCGCTATGTGGCAACGTTGCCGTTCTTTTACAGACGAATGTAATCACAGATTTGTTAGCGCGTGAGTTTGAGGAAACGTAGTCTTAAGGTTGTTGACTAGTCGTTTCGGCTTCTTTGCCTTCCTTTGGTGCAGTCCAGCCGTTGCGTTCGAGGAGGCTGACTGCGAAGCGGCTCGGCACCGCAAAGTTTGAGGCCTGGTTTTCAGTGAAGACGGCGAAGTTCACGCCGATGACGCGCCCGGATGGACCAAACAGCGGCGCGCCCGAACCGCCTTCAGCAGTGCGCGCGTCGTAAACGATGCGGCGCACGTCGAGGTCGGTGATGCTGCCTTGCGTGGTCAACGGCTGAATGCGTTTGGTCTCGGCGAGATAGGCCAACTGTGCCATCGGTGTTCCGTAACGTTGTTGAATTCCGCGCGACTCCGCGTCATCGAGCAACGCGAGCAGGCGATCGGGACCCGAAGGATAACCCATCATCACCACCGTCTTGCCGACCGCAACCGCATCGGGATCTGTTTCCAACGGAAGTATCGGCAACGTCTCCGGGATTTCGGGAATGTCCAATTCGCAAACCGCGAGATCGTCTCGCTGCGCGGCGTTCTTAAACTTCAACGGAATCGCGGTTGTGAAATCAGGGAAATAAGCAATGAGTTTTTTGAGTCGTGGCTGGGCTTTGAGTCCGCCACTGATACTCTGCGCGCGATCGTCGGCGATCCACGGCTGCGCGATGTGCCGGTTCGTGATCACCAGGTTTTGGCCAACGTAGAATCCGCTGCCGACGAATTCGTACTCCGCAATCGCGGCGTTACCTTCAGGGGTTAACGATTCAAATGCATTGCCACTCTGAGCGGCGCCGTTGTCGTTCGACTGTGATTCGGCAAAACGAAGCGGACGTCCGGTTCCGGTTTCGACGAAGTAGAACGAACCCGCGATCAAACAAACTCCGCGGCCGTATTCGCTGCGCAACTTCACCGCGAGCGAGAGACTGTCCTGAAGTTCTTTGGTCGAACGTCCGAGATCGCTGATCTGTGAATTTGTTTTCAAAACCTGATCGCGCATCTGGCCGAGTTGGGCGCGCTGGTCGTCGATCAAACGCCGGCTGCGCTGGAGTTCCTTGTACATCGCGAAGCCGAGATAAAGAACGCCGCCGACAAGGGCGATCGCGATGGCCAGCGTGATCAGTTTGGTGCTCGGATTGATCTCGCGCACGAGTTCGCGTGTGAACTCACGCAGGAAGACTTTTGCATCGTCGCGCCGGGCAGTGGCCGCTGATTCGATCGCGGCGGCTTCGATGAACGGCGCGACGTGTGTTTCGCGCGCGGGTCCGGGAACAACCGCGGGCAGCGCTCGCACCGGATAGAAGTGCAAAATGAGTTCGGAACCGTCGAAGCGCACTTCATCGCCGTCGCGGATCTCATCGCCGGTGCGGAGGGCTTCGCCGTTCAACATCACCGGCAACTCTCGATCGACACTCGTAACGCGATAATTGCCGTTTGAACGCGTCAGTTCGAGCAAAACGGCGTTCGCGGCCTCGCGAGGCAGACTGGAAGCGCGCAGCCGCAGGTTCGCGGTGTCGGTGGTGCCGATCCGGATGTCGTCATCGGTGAGGATTTCGGTATGCCGGTCTTCGCCAGAGGAGATGTGGATAACCAGGCCAGTTGCCATATATTGCTAAAAGCGCCAACCTCTCGACGCGTCATTCTACAATGAGTTAGCATGAAATCGAAACGAGGTTTTTTCTTGGCGGAAGCAAAGTTTATAGATGATTGTGAACGGCTGATGGAACTGGCGCCGATTGCGTCGGCCCGGATTCAACGGCATGTGTTTGTCTGCACGGGCAAAAGTTGTTCGGCCAACGATAGTGCGGCGGTGCTCGAGGCTTTTGGACGCGAGTTGAAGTCGCGCTGCCTTCAGTATGGAAAAGTATCAAAGGGTTGTAGTCCCGAAGGGACGATCGTGTTAACCGAGTGTGGTTCGGTTGGCTTTTGTGCGATCGGCGCGGCGGTGATGATTTATCCGGACGGCGTGTGGTATGCGCAGGTGCGGGCGACGGATGTTCCCGAGATTGTTGAAGAGCACCTCGTCAACGGGCGCCCGGTCGAGAGGCTCGCTCTTTTAAGAGTTCCATC
>DATELP010000208.1:0-30575 GCA_035276425.1 Pyrinomonadaceae bacterium | reverse complement strand
CAGTTTCGTAGCACAACTCTATCGTTTGGGGTAGCATTGGTGGCTTATGCAGGGACCTGAAGAATACGTTGGTGAGGTGCTTGACGAGAAGTACCGCCTCGAACACCTGCTCGGAAAGGGCGGGATGGGCGCCGTCTACCTCGCCACACACCTCGGCACCGAACGCTACGTCGCGCTAAAACTCATCTCGCCGCAGTTCATGCGTAACAGCGAATTTGTCGAACGCTTCAAACGCGAGGCGCGCGCTGCGGGCCGGTTGCGACATCCGAACGTGGTCGACGTTACCGACTTCGGTTTCGCGCGCGTGAAAGAAGGCCAGGTTGCGTACCTCGTGATGGAGTATCTCGACGGCTGCACGCTCGGCGACGTGCTCGCGGAAGAGAAGCAACTGCCGCTCGAGTGGGTCGCCGACATCATGGAACAGGTGTGTTCCGCCGTTTTCGAAGCGCACCACCAGGGCATCATTCATCGCGACTTGAAGCCCGACAACATCTGGCTTGAACCGAATCGTCTCGGCGGTTATCGCGTCAAGGTGCTCGACTTCGGCATCGCGAAACTCGGCCCGACAAATGAAGCCCCGGCGGAAGAAGTAAACGCAACCGTTACGATCATCGACGACGTTTCGGAGCTGCGTGCGCATGCGGATCTCGAAGTAAAAACACTGATGCAGTCTTCAGCTAACCTCACCAGGCAGCTAACGCATCAGGAGAGCGTTGAAGAGGAAGACGGAACGTTGCTCTTTAGTGAAACGACCGGCAGCGGAAACCAGCACGGCGCGACGACTGTGCCGAGCGCTGCGCTCACGCGCGTCGGCGCGATCATGGGCACGCCGCTTTATATGTCGCCGGAACAGTGCAGCGGCGACAAGGTCGATATGCGCTCGGACATCTACAGTCTCGGCGTGATCGCTTATCAAATGCTTGCGGGCGAACCGCCGTTCTCGGGTAACACTTCGGCAGTGATGCGCGCGCACCGGCAGGAGTCGCCGCGTCACTTGCGCGAACATGAAACTAAGATTCCGAAGCGAGTCGCGGGTGTGGTGATGTCGGCGCTGGCGAAGGATCCGGCGCAGCGTCCGGCGACGGCTTTTGCGTTTGGGAGTTCGTTGCGTGGACAGAGTGAAGGTGTTGGCGCGTTGTATCGCCGCGCGTTTTCACTCTACAGCGAATACTTTCCGAAGTTTCTTAAACTGAGTCTACTTGCGCACATACCGGTATTCGTCACGACGATCCTGATGAGTGCTGCAATGATTGCCGAATACTATACGCGCCACAGCAGGCAGGGCGTGAGGATCGGGATCACTATCGTGATGGTGATCATCGCTTTGTCACACATTCTGGCGTACATGGTTTCGAGTTCGGTAATTTCCGGTGTCACTGCGATCATCGTCACGCAACTGACAGCCGCGCCTTTGCGGCCGGTTGAACTCCGAGTCGCCTTTGGCGTGTTGAAAAAGCGCTGGCGTCCGTTTGTCAGGACAGTGATACGGGTCACTCTGAAAATCTTTTTCGGGATGCTGCTGATTGTTCCCGGCATCATCGTTATAGTTCGTTATTCGCTTTATGCGCCTGTGGTTCTCATGGAGGGCTTGGCTGGAAAGGCTGCGATGAAGCGCGCGCGTGAGCTCGCGTCGCGGTCGTGGCGCACGATCATCATCGTTTCGATTCTACAACTCGTGATTCCGATGACCGTCAGCTTTTTCGTGGGACGGATAAGAATCGGAACCCACCTTGAGCGCGCCTCGCTGAGTCATCAACTCTATCAGCAGATCCTCAGCCTGGTGAATATCTTCGTTGTGCCGTTGATCTCGATCGTGCCGGCGCTGTTATATCTGAAGATGCGGCAGTTGGGCGGCGAGTCTCTCAGTGCCGCGTTGGCGCAGTTTGAATCGGAAGACGGCGAACACAGTAAGTGGAAACAGCGCATGCGCACGCGTCTCAGCCTGCACACTCCGACGACTCACAAACCAACGACGACAGGTTAACTTCTGCACAGCATCACCTTGTCAAACAATCGTCTCAAGACGCTGGGCCAGTACGCACTGGTCGTTGTGCTTTGTATTTTGATTCTGACCTGGGTGATGCAGTTGTGGCGGGCCGATTTCAAGGTGCCGTTTCAGTACTTCGTCGACTCGCTGTTCTACAGCATCGCCACGAAAGGCACGATCGAGCACGGTTGGTGGCTGCACAATTCATCGTTGGGCGCTCCCGACGGAATGCGCTATGAAGCATATCCGGCGATCGAGAATTTTCATTGGGTTGTAGTCAAGCTGATCACGCTTTTCTCATCGAATCATGCACTCGTACTGAATCTCTTTTTCTTACTTACGTTTCCGCTCACGGCGATAACGTCGTTCTATTTTCTCAGGTCGTTCAAGTTTTCATTTGGCGCGGCGCTGGTCGCGAGCTTACTCTACACGTTTCTGCCTTATCACTTTTTCCAGAGCTACCATTTGATGATGGCGGCATATTATTTGGTCCCGTTGATGGTGCTCGTGTGTGTCTGGATTTGTCTCGAGGGACGGTTAACGCGGCCGAAGGCGATCGCCAGTGTTGTGATCTGTATGTTGGCCGGGTCGTCCGGCGTTTACTATCCGTATTTTTTCTGTTTCCTGTTGCTTGTTGCTGGCGCGTTCGCGTGGGCGAATCGGCGTAGTGTCGCACCGCTCGTGGCGGCAGTTGTGTTGACTGGTGTGGTTGCCGGAACCCTCGTGATCAATCATCTGCCGTCAATCATCTATCAACGCACACACGGCGCTGCGTCGATGGGGGCTCGAAGCGTGGGCGATGCCGAGATCATGGGTCTGAAGATCACGCAGTTGTTGTTGCCGATTGGCGGTCATCGCAATGAGAAACTCGCGGCGTTGAAGGCCCGTTACAATCTTGGACCACTGATTAACGAAAACGACACCTCGTCGTTGGGATTCTTCGGCAGCATCGGCTTCCTGGTTCTCATTGCGGCGATCTTTTACAGGCGCGAACTGCCGGAAATGATTCAAGCCGTTAGCGCTTTGAATATCGCAGCGGTTCTGCTGGGAACGATCGGCGGCTTCGGTGTGCTATTTAATCTTTTGGTCTCACCGCAGGTCAGGGCCTACACGCGGATCTCGGTCTTTATCGCTTTCTTTGCGGCGATTATGATCGCGTGGCTGCTCGACGCACTGTTTAAAAAACTGCCGTCGCCGCAGATGCGACTTGTTTACTGCGTAGGTCTTGCCGTTGTTCTCATCGCTGGCGTATGGGACCAAACGAGCACGATATTCTTCTTTGTTCCGGAGTACGAGAAGATAAAACGCGAATACGACAGTGATACAGATTTCGTGGGCCGGATCGAAGCCTCGTTGCCGCAAGAGGCGATGGTCTTTCAGTTGCCGTACATGCCTTTTCCTGAGAGTCCGCCGCTGTACCAGATGAAGCCTTACGATCACTACAAAGCTTATCTCCATTCGAAAACTCTGCGTTGGAGCTATGGCGCTCCGCTTGGCGAAAAAGAGGATAAATGGCAGCAGGCGGTGGCGGCCCAACCGGTACCGGAGTTGGTGCAGTCTGTTCGTGCGGCAGGGTTCTCGGGGATTTATCTGAACCTGGATGGATATGAAGACCGAGGCGCAAAGCTCGCGAGTGAATTAAGCGCGACGCTGGGAACGCAGCCGATTGCGAATCGTGAAGGGAATCTAGTTTTCTTCAAATTCGGGAATCAGTAATCAATTCCTCGAGTGCGGACGTGCGCAGGATATTTGTCGGCAGATGAAGTTGCCCCATTGAGTGTTCGTATTGTTGAGCCGGGCGGCTGGCATTGAACGGAATATTCAGCGTTGCCCGGACGTTGGCCTCAACCTCGTCCCTCAGCCGCACCAGATCTTCCGAGCTTAAAAAATCAGTGAACACGTAAGCGCGATACCCGCCGTCCGGATCGCCTTTGTAATAATCAGCGACCTGCGTGTAATCGACTTCATACGCGTGCAGCCGATCGCCTTGAAAGGTATAGGTCCACACGTTTGGCAATTCCGCGTGCGGCTCGGCATCGTCGTAGTACGGAGTGCCCGGGTAAGTGGTGATGATGGTCACGTCGAAATCATCAGGCTTCACTTCCAGCAACCAGTCGCGCGTGTCCGCCACCGTTTCAGGCGACTCACCGGGGTGGCCAATCGACATGAGTGCTTTCACTTTCAACCCGTGCCGGCGCGCTATCTCGACGCAGCGCGTGTTGTCTTCGCGCGACGCTTTCTTGTTGATGTTTCGCAGAATGCGCGGAGACCCGGACTCGAATCCCGTAAGGATCCAACGGAAACCTGCGCGGTGCATCGCTTCCGCCTGCTCGTCATTGAACAACTCCGACTTGATGAAGCCTCGTAGCTGAAACTCAACACCCAGACGCTCTTGCAGATCGCTCAATCCATTCATCAGTTCGACCATGCCGCGGTTTACGTTTAGCTCGTCGTCGTAAAGCATAAACGCTTTGACGCGGTAGTCTGTGTATAGCTGATGGATTTCCGCCAACACGCTTTCGTGCGATCGCATTCTGATGCGACGCAATGACGGTGACTTTCGCCCGCCGCAGAATCCGCAGGAGAATGGACAGCCGAGTTGGGCGATGCGGCTGAGCGCGCGTTCGCCTTCGATGTAGTAGCGGTAGCTATCGACGTCGACAAGATCGCGGGCGGGAATTGGCAGTTCAGCTAAGCGCCGATTAGTCAGGAATAGTTGAGAAGTCGGTATATCTGCATCCACGAGTTGCGGCGCATCCGGCCGCAGTGCCTCGAAGATCGCTTCCTCGCCGTCGCCGGCGACGAGTGTGTCGAACGAGTTGGTGAGATTCGCAAACGCATGATGAGCGCGCTGCGGCTTTTCGTTTTTCAGTTCCTGTTTGTAGGCCGCATTCACGAGAGTAACGTGCGGACCGCCGAGTATCAGGCGTGCGCTTGGCCGCTGCTCTCGAATCACGTCGGCGAGGGCGCAGACCGCCGGCATTTGCGGGGTCGTAGCTGTGAGGCAGAAGGTCGTGGTATCGTGTCCGTTCAAGTAATCGCGCATTACGTCAACGTAGTTTTGGATACCCGAGAGATCTAGCATGTCCAGCGGGTAACCACTTTCTTTGACTACAGCCGCCACGCGAAGAATGCCGAGTGTCATGAACACTCGTTCGTCGAGCAGGAAGACTGAGGGGGGAATCACAAAACAGAGGCGCTCTTTGTCCTTCCGTGTGGTGGTGACTTCATAGCGCGCCGCTACCGATTCGCTCATAATCCCGGCATGCTACGCTAAAATTCTTGATGTTGCTAGAGGTCCTTCGGACCGGCAACAGTACAACTGGGTCACAAAGGAGCAGTTCACGACGGAATGGTCTCAGCAACGGTCCTCGTCCCCGTTTTCAACGAAGAACAGACTATCATCAAGCTACTGGAGCGTGTCCGCGCCCAAAGCGTGGATGGTGTGCAAATTGAGATCGTCGTCGTCGATGACGCGTCGCGCGATTCAACGGTTTCGCAACTTGAAAGCCGTCCCGATCTCTACAATCAACTAATCAAGCGGCCGAAAAATGGCGGCAAAGGGGCAGCGGTTCGTGATGGTCTACGAAAGGCGACCGGTGAATACGTGTTGTTTCAGGATGCGGATCTTGAGTACGACCCGGCCGATTACGTCAGACTTTTTGGACCGGTGCTTTCGCATGACGCGGATGTGGTGTTGGGCAGCAGACTCGTCGCGTCGCCGGTTACGCGCGTGCATTATTTCTGGCATAAAGTGGGAAACTCGTTTCTCACGCTGCTCTTCAACGTAATGCACAACACAACGTTCACCGACATCTACACGTGTTACGTCCTGTTCAGAAAAGATTTGATTGAGACGGATGAGTTGAAGACTTCTGGTTGGGAGCAGCATGCGGAAATTTTGAGCCGTCTGGCCCGAACGGCGAAATCGATCTATGAAGTGCCGATTAGTTACTTCGGCCGTACTTACCAGGAAGGCAAGAAAATCCGGGCCGTTCACGCGATAGCCGTCGCCCGCACGATCATCATCGAACGCTTGAAGCCTCTCTCTAACGGGAACCGGAAACTGCGTTGAGATCAGAGCGTAGATTAGCGAAACCTGGTAGTGCTCTATTAGGATTGTTGCTCTGTTCCGAGTCCTTTAGGTGGTAGGATGTGCCAACAACGGCACGGACTGGCCTTCGCGCGAACGAAGACCAGCCCTACACAGCCGAAATCCTGTCTAAGAGGACTTCGACCATGCTTGATAATCGTAACACGGCGGAAGCTCCGCTCGACGCCGAGGACTGGCAGATCGTCTTTGAGCCTTATGCTCAATTTCCGATTCTGGCGCTCATTCTTGCGCAACACCTATCCGCACTCCAAGACATTGCACAAAGCGACGCAGCAAAGGCTACAGCCGCGATTAACCGTGCCGTAGATGAACTCTACGAGCACAGCCAATTCCGATCTGTGAGTCTTCAATTGTTTCGCACCACTGTTCAGGGGCGACTTCCGGTTGATGTGGAAAGCGTTATCAATGCTCTCGGAATAAGGACATAAGGCGATGGGCCACAAACGCCCAACGCCACAGCGCCTTCCCGCGAAGTTACAAGCCATTCGAGATAGCTTTGGGGTGAGCCAATATCGCTTGTCAAAATCCCTCCAAGTCGGACGGACGCGCCTATCTGAGTGGGAGTGGGGGCGACGGATGCCTAGCTGGTTTGTGCTGATACGCTATGCCAAGCTCGCGGGCGTTCCGCTCGAATTTATTGTTGATGATGAAATTGATCTCGACTACTTCAAACACCATCTCAGCGGGGTTGATCGAAAGCGCGGTGAACTGAATCAGCCAGAGGCACCCGAAGAGCATCGCATGGTCATTTACTGGCGCACGTCAAGCGTGAGCGACCCAAAGCACGACGACAAGCTTCCGTGTCCCGGCTGTGGTAGCCCGCTGGAAAAGGACACCGTGTCGGGACGCTATGTGTGCGACGACTGCAATCACGAGTGGGAAGGGTGGGAAGTTCTGGAAAGCCTCATTTGAGAGTCTGCACCGTGAGCCTCCGTTTCATTACGCAGCTTTCTTCCGTTTCTTAACTTTTGCCCATCTTGCTAACACGGCATTTCGGGCACTCTCGCTACGTTCTTCTGCGGTCATACTGGCCGCCCTTGCTGGCCCGCCAATCTTCCCGCCTCTACGTCCTAATGCTACTGCGGCTGGATTTTTTCTCTTGGTATTTGGCATGTCATAAATATACCTGAGCGCTCACGAAAAATCAACCACGCATCTTATTTGACGCTACGTGAGCGCTCACGTATAATTCTGAACATTGAAAAGGCCCTAACGGCTGGAACCGTTAAGGCCCAAATTGAAAACAGACGCGATTGCTCGCACCTGAGTCCAAGCAACTTGATTGTGAGCCTAATCGCAGAAAGATGCAAGGCTCACAATGACCTGTCATAACTGCTCATCACTTTGTAAGAAGTTCGGCAAGTTTGGTCCGCAGAGAATCCAGCGCTATCGCTGCAAACAGTGTAAGCGGACGTTCTCAGGAGCACACGAGAAACCGCAAGGCCCGCTCGGTGATATGCGTATCTCACTCGACAAGGCCGAAACGATCCTCAAGCTCATGCTTGAGGGAATGTCTATCCGGTCAATCCAGCGCATCACCGGCGCACACCAAAAGACGATCTTGGATTTACTCGTGCTCGCTGGCGAGAAGTGCGAACGGATTATGAATGAGAAGATCAAAGGCATCGCAGTCAAAGACGTTGAGGCGGATGAAATTTGGGGATTCGTGCAGTTCAAGAATCGGCACAAGCTACACAATCAAATTACCGATCCTCGGGTTGGCGATGCGTATACTTTCGTGGGCATCGAACGGAATACAAAGCTTGTGCTCGCATGGCATTTAGGCGAGCGCGATATGGTCCACACAGAGGCTTTCACTGAAAAGCTAAGCTACGCCACAAGCGGACGCTTCCAACTGACTACAGACGGCTGGAAGCCTTACGAAAACGCAGTTTCGTACTCGCTTGGTGTTCGTGTTGACTTCGCGCAATTGATCAAAGTTTATGGCAAGCAAGACGTAGAGGGCGAGCGGAAGTATTCGCCACCTGAGGTGGTGGAAACAATGACGAAAGTAGTAATCGGTAATCCCGATCCGAGAAGAATATGCACAAGCATTGTCGAGCGCGGAAACCTCAGTATCCGAACGAGCGTGCGCAGACTAACGCGATTGACGAACGCGTTTAGTAAAAAGTGGTCCAACCTTTACGCGATGATGAGCCTTTACTTTTGCTGGTATAACTTCTGCCGCATTCATTCATCGATCCGTTGCACGCCTGCAATGGAGAGCGGCATCACTAAGCACGTTTGGACGTTGCGGGAGTTGCTATGCGCATAGGTTAGACCATCTTGGCGCGCATCATGGCGAGGTGTTCTAGGTGAAATTCGTCAATATCCTCTGACTGCAACGCGCAATCAATAATCTGCTTCATGAGTTCAAGAGGGAGTTGTGCGCCGTGTAATTGATGAGACGTGCCGTCCTTCACCTTTTCTTTCTGGATGTAGGACCGATACTCAAAGCACTCGTCAAGTTCGATCCATGTATCAGTCTCAAACCAAGCGCTGCGCTGCGGAAGAAAGAAATTAGGAGGCGTATCTGTGATTTGACAACCCGCTGTTGAGCCTTTCCTATGCACCCGTGAGGTTGTTTTGACAACTAAATAGTCCGTGCCATATTCGCACAGCACAACCGCGAGCTTGTTACCCTCTGGCCCGTCGGAGAATTGAAAGTGTTGATCTCGAAAGATGGTTCCGCAGTTCATCAGTAGGCGCTGAGAAACGCTTTTCTGTCTTCTGCTATGCGGCGAATTGCTTCTTGCTGTTCTGGGGGTAAATGGTCCAGCGCGTAGTCGTAAGGAATAACGACGTTCTTTCTGTTTTCCACCATCCACACACGATGCCACGGAGTGCCGCTTCGATGAGTCCACGCCTCCATCTCGTCACCTGTAGCTAGACTGAAACGATCTTCGAGGCTGCTAAGGATTCGCCGCTGTCTCTTCGAGAAATAACGACCGTCGAAAGGGTTTTTATTTCGGAGCAGAACGGGATCTTTTTTCCCTTTTGTTATTGGAACTTCAAAGTTCTCCAGAAGGTCAGGGTCGCGCCGTTGAATAGCTTGGTGTAGCTTCAGCGGCACCGGTCCCATTTGCCACGCTTCGTAGTCGTATCCCGTCACGCTTCTACCTGTTTGCTCGTAATGCTCCGAGTCGAACAGCCAGAGAAGTTTGTATAGCTTCTTCTTGTTACACATTGACGTGTTTTCTAAGAAGAATGCAATCGCGTTATACGCTTTCTCTTTTTCGTGCGACGTAATCATACGTGAGCGGTCGTGTACACGCCTTGCCTGTGGTACAATCCGCGCCAGTTAAGGCGACCTGTTGGCCTATTGGGTTTTGACGTAACCCTTACGTCAAAACAGCCCAACGCTAAACACGCTGGGCCATTTAACAAACAACAGGAGGTAACAAAGTGACCACCATCACCTGTTACTTTTCAAACGTCACGATCACCATAACTAGATGCGATTCTGGCGAGGTGATCATAACCTTAGAACCTCCATAGGAGGCTCGCTTCGCGGGGACGGGTAACCGTCCCCTTTTTGTATTTCCAAAGAGCCTTATTAAGACTGCCGTAACTTGTCTGGAGATGCCTCAGATTGTCGCATCCTGTCGCACCCTGTCGCAAGTTGCCGTATGCTGCTTATGAATGAAAAATCATCCAATGTCAATTACAAAATACTTGAGATAATAACAGCAAAACCCCTTGAAAAATTAACGTATTCGCTTAAGCGAACGCCACTAAAGTGTTGACACAAAACGTTCTATTTTCCACTTTTCTGAAAAAATTTTTCACGCCCGATTCTACCAGAAATCTGTTAACAGATTTCTGGCGACACATTTTTGGCTTCTGAAAGAAAATTTCAACCGGCTAGCCGCCTGTCACATTTCACGCGGCAACACGCCTAATAGAGCACTACCCGAAACCTGTCGTAATGGTTTTGGTTTGCTAGATACGCTAGAATTCGTTTTGGGTGTGAGTTATGCCGAAACGAAACATCAGCACTGCTGGTAAGGAGGGTCTTTCGCCTTCGTCTAGTTCCGCCACCAAATCCGTTTCTACCGCGACGTCACCCTCTCCTGCGTCCGACGATGTGGCTAAGGTCTATGACGTCATCAATGAAATGGTTGTAGATGGCGTGATAAAGAATTACGCACTCGGCGGTGCGATGGCTGCGTTCTTCTATGTTGAGCCAAGTTACACGGCTGACATGGATCTGTTTTGCGCTTAGCGCACGAACCTCTGCCTAGCGGACTTGTGATGCTTAATCCCATCACGGACTATCTAAAGAGTAAGGGGTTCGAGACAACTGAAATTGGTGCCCTGATACACGGCATAGATGTCCAATTCCAATTCCCAAACGATTCGTTAGGTGAAGCATCCATAGAATCTGCCATTACTTACGATCTTGATGGCACTCCGGTCCGAGTTATGATGGCGGAATACTTAATAGCTCACATGTTAAAGACGAATCGCCCTAAAGATCGTTTGCGCTTAATCCGATTCATAGAAGCCCAGGCATTCGACCCAGCCACCGTCTACGAAATTCTATCTGAGCACGGGTTAGAGGATAAGTATGACATTCTTGAACGCTTAGAGAACGAGGTGTCGAAATGAAAAAATATCCAGACAACTCGGGTATCTACGAAGTAAAGGAAAAGCGGCGACAAGAAATCGAGCGATTGCCTCCAATTGAACGAGTCAAGACAGCCAGGCGCCTGCAAAAGATGGCCCAACTGATACCGAAACCCAGCAACGGCAAAACACGCGACCCGAATTGGTCTGTGGCAAGTGGTCGCCCGAGCAAAGCGACACGAAAGCTCGCCTAAGTTTCTCGTAGTAACTGTACTCTTTAGCTTGTACGGCTGAAACAACCGGAACATTTCGGCGACTCACGCTGTCTAAGGCGGCATGCAGTTTCGCGAACGATTCCTGCGGGTTTATTCGGAAGCGGACTGGTTTGCGCACCTGCTGCTGGCCACTTGCATAGTGGCCGCACTTAACTTTCTCGAGGTTTTTTCTGAAACGATAGCCGCCGCGCAGGCCGCCGGAACCCACGTTGTTGACGGGTTTGAAATCACAGTCTGCTATTTTGGACCACCCCCAGCTTTTTATCCCCGGTTTTTCGTCTTGGTAGCTCTGTTGGTCGCTTCGCTGAATGTGTTCAAGAGAACAGCCTTCAACAGAGTCATTGCGAGTTTGGGATCGGGCGTTGCACTTGCCGCTTACGTTTTATGGTGGGTCGATTCTTACCGCAGCTTCTGTAACATGAGGACCTTGCAGGTCAAACAATTCGCCTACCTTTACGATGGAACACCGATCGATCTTGGCATCGTGCTGTCGACCGCGGTGTGTTTGGTGTTGTTGTTAGATCGATTATTCGATGGTGAAAAGACTCAAGCATTTCATTGACACGCTTGCCCGATTGTCATAAGGTGCGGCTACCCGCAAGTTGAGATGTTGAGTTTGGCCTCGTCGACCTCACTCAGCAAAACCAATAACTAAATAATCGCGATTTCCCCCGTGGCGTAAGCAAGATCGCAAGTACGCGCCATGTTAGGCTGGTATCGAGCTCAACTGCGGCAATTTGGATTCGTTACTGCAACGGTTCTGCTCTTTCGTGTGGCCACTTCACGTATCCTGGTCAACCTCGCAAACAAGTTCCTTCCGTCGACTCTGTCGTGTCCCTGTTGTGGATGGTCGGGAAGAAAATTTTACGATTACATCGAAGTCGGGTACACGGTTCGTAATGCTGCTTGTCCGCGGTGTGACAGTCATCCCAAACACCGGCAGTACTTCCTGTGGTTTACGCGAGAATACAAGCTGAACGAGAAGACCGGCGTGGCCGTAATCTTTGCGCCTGAACGTGCGTTCGATGCAGTTTGGCAGAACACGAACGACTTGCGTGTGTTTCGGGTCGATTATGAAACGACGAGAGATATCGACGCGCAAGTGGACCTGCAACAGTTGGCGTTGACGACTAACGCCGCGGATCTCGTCTGGTGTCATCAGGTGCTCGAACATATAGAAGATGATGCGGCGGCGATGAGGGAGCTGAATCGCATTCTGCGGCCGGACACGGGTGAGCTTGTCGTGTCAGTGCCGATGGCTGATTCGGCTGCGACGGTTGAATATGGTTTTCCAGATCCGAAGGAGTCGGGGCACTGGCGCATCTATGGAGACGATTTTGTTACCAAACTCGAGGAGAGTGGGTTTAATGTAGCGAAAGTCGACTTCGCCGTGCCGGCGCGAGAAGCTGCAAAGTTCAGAACAAGTGACGAGCCGTTCTATCTTTGTCGAAAACGCGCGGTTTAGTCGGGGGAACTGAAGTATGGACCGGGAAGCAAGCACAAGAACTTCTATGCGAACGTAGCAACTGGTGCCGATAACACATTCATCTCCTCGAACAGGCCGCACAAACTCTCGTAAACATCGATCTCGAAAGTGGGATTCGTGAGTCCCGCGAGCGAAACGTCCCGGCGGACCTTAAAGGGCAGGACCACCTCGTTTCTCCAGCAAAAACTTCACTTTTCAACTTGGCACGGGTATTGTTTACGTGCCGACTCGGAGAACTGTATAGTTGCGTTCGAAGTTTCAAGCTGAAGGATTGGCTCCGTTCACTTCGCGCGCGAATCGCCGCTCTCTCAAACTGGCTCTACAGCTCTCCAAAAAATTTCTATGAAGTAGAAGCGACATGGACATCAAGCGACCCCCTAAATCCAAGTTCAAAAAGAAGATTCGCACTGTCATTTTGATCGTCGTCGGCGTCATCGCGATCGGCGGCATCACTTATGGCCTCACCAAACTCAAACCAGCCGCGCCCGCAATCGATCAGTCAACAACGGTCATCGACACCGTCAAGCGCGGCGAGATGGTGCGTGATGTACGAGGTAACGGGACGCTGGTGCCCGAAGTGACGCGCTGGGTGCCGGCGCCGGCGGAAGGGCGCGTGGAAACAATTCCCGTTCAGGCCGGCGCGCAGGTCGACGCGTCAACGGTGATCGCCGAGCTTTCCAATCCGCAAATGGAGCAACAGGCGATCGACGCCGAGTTTCAGGTGAAAGCCGCCGTGGCTGACGGCGAGAACCTCCGCGTGCGGCTCGAAAGCGAAACCATGACGCAGAAGGCTGCGATTGCGACGATCAACGCGCAGTACAGCCAGGCGAAGCTCCAACTCGATTCTGATGAAGACCTTGCGAAGAAAGGTCTCGTCGCGGATCTGCCGTTGAAGATCTCGCGCGTCGCGGTCCAGGATTTGGCGAATCGGCTCAAAGTGGAACAGGAACGGCTTGCGGTTAACTCGAAGTCGAACCAGGCACAGCTAAATGCCGCAGCCTCGCGACTGTCGCAATTACAAGCGATGTCCAAACTCCGACGCGAACAAGTCGACGCGTTGAAAGTGCGCGCCGGAACGAGTGGCGTGTTGCAGGTTGTTTCCGTGCAGGTCGGGCAACAGGTACAGCCCGGCGTGAATATCGCGCGTGTTGCGGACCCCGCTTCGTTGAAAGCGGTGCTGAGAATTCCGGAGACGACGATCAAAGACGTCCGCATCGGACAGACAGTCCTCGTCGACACACGCAACGGCATCATTCAGGGAACGGTTTCACGTATCGATCCGGCGGCTCGCGAAGGCACGTTCGAAGTGGATGCTTCGCTGGCCGGACCGCTACCGCCAAGCGCACGTCCCGATCTCAGCGTCGATGGAACGATCGAACTCGAGCGGCTCAAAGACGTGCTGAAGCTCGGCCGGCCTGCGTTTGGTCAGGCAAATCAGACGATCGGCATGTTTGTGTTGACGGCTGACGGCACTGAAGCAGTGCGCACGCCGGTGAGGCTCGGACGCAACTCGGTCAGCACAGTAGAGATACTGGAAGGTCTGAAAGAAGGAGATCGCGTAATCATCTCCGATACATCAGCGCAAGACAGCTATAACCGCGTTCGCCTGCGGTAGATGCTCCGTTTCATTCACACCGGGCTTTAGCCCGGTGCTGGAACGTTATGGACAGCAGAAAACCGTTTCAACGGTTTTCACGGGTTCGCCAGGTAAACCGTTAAAACGGTTACCCGACAATATGAGTGTTCTTTCCACCGGGCTGAAGCCCGGTGTGAATGAAAAGGTTGAGGCAAACTCGTCACACAAAGCAGCTTTGCGGTGTTCAAGTTTAAGAAGTCTTAAGACAAAAAATTCAAGGAGCGAACTATGAGTTCCAACGGGCCCCTAATCCACCTTGCCGACGTCAGGAAAGTGTTTGAGACGGACGAGGTCGAGACACATGCACTCACCGGTATTCACCTCGACATCAAACAAGGTGAATACGTTTCCATTGCCGGACCTTCGGGCTGCGGCAAGTCAACCCTGCTTTCGATCCTCGGCCTGTTGGATACGCCTTCCGACGGCGAGTACATCCTCAACGGTCACCCGGTCGAAAACCTTTCACTCTCCGAACGCGCGCGCATTCGCAATCGCGAGGTCGGATTCATCTTTCAGAGTTTCAACCTGATCGGGGATCTCACGGTCTACGAAAACGTCGAACTGCCGTTGACCTATCGCGGCATGAGTTCGTCCGATCGAAAGAAACGCACCACTGAAGCTCTCGAACGTGTCGGCATGGCTCATCGTGCGAAACACTTGCCGAGCCAGCTCTCCGGCGGTCAACAGCAACGCGTCGCAGTAGCCCGCGCAGTCGCTGGAGCGCCGAGCATCCTGCTCGCAGACGAGCCGACCGGAAACCTCGACTCCACCAACGGCGAGGCCGTCATGGAACTGATGCGCGAACTGCATCGCACCGGCGCCACGATCTGCATGGTGACCCACGATCCACGTTACGCACAGCACGCCGATCGCATCGTTCACTTGTTCGACGGTCAGATCGTCGAAGAAGAACAAGGCGCCGAGCGGCGCGAGATCATGGAGCGTGAGTTGAAAGAAAGCGGATTCGGAGCCATTTCATGATCAGTTTGCGGGGAGTCGAAAAAGCGTTCCCCCACGGTCCGACGAAGACTTACGTGCTCCGCCGAGTCAATATCGACATTAAGGCGGGCGAGTTTGTTTCGATCATGGGGCCGTCCGGAGCAGGGAAGTCGACACTGCTCCACATCCTGGGAATGCACGATCATTCATGGACCGGCGAGTATTACTTCGACGAAACGGCGGTCCATCAACTCGACGCCAAGAAACGTGCGGCGCTGCGTAATCGAAACATCGGGTTCGTCTTTCAGAGTTATCACCTGCTGGACGATCAAACTGTTTTCGAAAACCTCGAGTTGCCGTTGTCTTATCGAGACGTGAGTAAAAAAGATCGGCAGTCGATCGTTTGCGACACGCTCGACCGGTTTCAAATGGTTGGTAAGAAAGATTTGTTTCCCACGCAGTTGTCAGGTGGTCAACAACAGCTCGTCGGCATCGCGCGCGCAGTGGTTGCGAATCCGCGAATCATCCTGGCCGACGAGCCGACCGGAAACCTGCACTCGGCCCAGGGCAAAGAGATCATGGACATGTTCAAACGCCTGAATGACGAAGGGACGACAATCGTTCAGGTGACGCACTCGGAAACCAACGCAGCCTACGGCAACCGGATCATCCAGCTCGAAGATGGCTGGATCGTCAATGGCGAAAGCCAGGCTGCCTGAGTCGGCGAGTAGTGGTGCAGTTTTGAGTTCAAGCTTTAGCTTGTCTGCCTGAGAAGAGCAGCCTAAAGGCTGAACTCAGAACGCACGCTCAAAGCCAGAGTCGGCGAAACTTCTAACCCTGTAGTTGCTCTTATAGGTCGTTAGCGAGCGAACATCGGCAGTGCGATCGATGTACGTTGACGTCACTCGTGTGCCTGCGTGGCCCGGAACTCGTAAGGAGGAACTATGGACGGCTTTCTCAACGACGTTCGTTACGCAATTCGCAACCTCATCAAGCGACCGGCCTTTACTCTCATTGCCGCAGTCACACTCGCTCTCGGCATCGGCGCCAACACCGCGATCTTCAGTTCCGTCTACGCGCTCTTGCTCAAGCCGTTGCCGTTTCCCGAACTCGATCGCGTCGTCGCCGTTTGGGATTCATATCCAGGCAAAGGAGTGAAACGTAACGAAGTTTCGCTGCCTAACTACCTCGACTGGCGCGCGCAGAGTCAATCGTTCGAACAACTCGCGCTTTATCGTTGGTGGAGTGCAAATCTCACCGGCATCGATCCTCCCGAACGCATTCAGGGTTTTCAGGTCACCGCGAATTTTCTCGACACCCTCGGCGTCAAGCCCGCCATGGGCCGGAACTTCACGGAAGAAGAAAATCAACCCGGCAAGGACGCGGTCGCGATCATCACCCACAACTTGTGGCAACGACGTTTCGGTGGCGATCCAAACATTCTCGGCAAGACGGTCATGTTCTCCGGTACCGCGCGCACGATCGTCGGCGTGATGCCGGAAAAATTTGCTTATCCGTCGAATGCCGAAGTTTACGCACCCACAGCAATGACACCCGAAGCGAAGGGGAGTCGCCAGTTTCACTCCTACTACGTGATCGGACGTTTGAAACCGGGAGTGTCGATCCAGGGCGCGCAGGCCGACATCGACAACATCGCCGCGCGACTCGAGCAACAGTATCCCGAAACAAACACCGGCGCCCGCGCGAGTGTCTTTCCGATCGTTGCCGACACGGTGCGCAAGTACGAAATGGGATTGTGGATGGGGATGGCCGCAGTTGGTTTCGTTTTGCTGATCGCGTGCGCGAACGTCGCAAACCTGATGCTCGCACGCGCGAGTGGACGGCAGAAAGAGATCGCGTTGCGAGCTGCGTTAGGCGCGAGCCGCTGGCGCATCATTCGCCAACTGCTGACCGAGAGTTCGATCGTTGCACTGCTTGGTGGCGCGCTCGGAATCCTTGTAGCTGTCTGGGGCATCGACGCGTTGCGAGCGGCGAATCCCGGCGACGCCGCAAAGTTTGCTCCCGGATGGAACCAGCTCGGAATCAACACTACGGTGTTGGTCTTTACGGTCGCACTCTCGCTGTTGAGCGGTCTGCTGTTTGGTCTCGCGCCGGCTTTGCAGGTCTCGAAACCAAACCTCAACGACGCGTTGAAGGAAAACAGCCGCCAGTCGTCCGGCCGTTCGCATCGGCTGCGCAGTTCACTGGTCGTGTTTGAATTCGCGCTTTCTTTAGTTCTGCTCGTCGGCGCCGGTCTTTTCTTTCGTAGCTTCGTCACGTTGTTCAAAACCGATCCCGGTTTCAACCCTGACAACGTCGTGACGATGAACCTGATCTTGTCAGCCACGAAGTATAAGGAAGAGCCGCAGACCGTTGCGTTTTATAACGACCTGGTCCAACGCGTGAAAGCGAAGCCGGGTGTCCAGTCCGCGGCCGCAGTCAACTATCTCCCGCTCGGCGGCTCAAACTCATCTGATGCCTACCTGGTTGAAGGTGAAGCAGAGCCTGCGCCGGGTAACGAAAACGTCGGCCGTTATCGCGTGTGTACTCCCGATTACTTCACGACGATGCAGATCCCGATCCTCCGCGGACGTGCATTTACCGATCAAGACAAAGCCGGTGCGCCACTCGTCGTGATCGTGAACGAAACACTCGCGCGGAAGCACTGGCCCGGGCAGGACCCAATCGGCAAACGAATTCGCTTTCATGCCCCACTTGATAAAGCGCCCTGGATGGAAGTCGTCGGCGTGATCAAAGACGTCAAGCACGAACTCACGCTCGAAGTCACGCCCGAATACTATTTGTCGTTTCCACAGGATGTCTGGAGAGGGATGGTGGTCGTAGCCAGAACGACGGTCGATCCGGCGTCGTTGATGGGGTCGCTCCGGCAGGACGTTTGGGCCATCGACAAGGACCAGCCGGTGTTTGACGTGCGCACGATGCAGGAAGTGCGTTCGCTGTCGGTCGGACTCCAGCAATTCAACTCGATGATGATCGGACTCTTCGCGGGCGTGGCGTTGTTGTTGGCGGCGATCGGGATCTACGGCGTGATGGCGTTTGCCGTGACGCAACGCACGCGCGAGATCGGGATTCGCATGGCGCTCGGCGCGCGGAAGACCGACGTGTTGAGGCTGATAGTTGTAAACGGCATGAAACTGGCTGTCATCGGTTTAGTGCTCGGTTTAGTTGCGTCGTGGGCGTTGACTCGTTTCATCGCGGGCTTGCTGTTTGGAGTGGAACCGACCGATCCGCTGACGTTCACTGTCGTGTCGGCGTGTTTGTTAGCGGCAGCGTTTCTCGCTTGTTACCTGCCGGCGCGCCGCGCGACGAGAGTCGATCCGTTGGAAGCATTACGTTACGAGTAAGGCCACAGATTTACACGGAATAACACGGATGGAAACATTACTTAAAGATATTCGCTACGGGTTCAGGGGACTGCTCAAGCGCAAAGGTTTTGCTGCTATCGCGGTGCTCACGCTCGCACTCGGCATCGGTGCAAACACCGCGATCTTTACGCTCGTGAATGCCGTGATGTTGAAGTCACTTCCGGTCAGCCAACCGGAACAACTCGTGCTCTTCAGTGACGCCACCGGCGAGGGAACTTCATACGAAGACTCACCACACGTTGGTGAATGGAAGCGCTTTTCCTACGCGTCGTACGTCTACCTCCACGATCACAATCAATCGTTCCAGGACATCTCGGCATTGCGCAGTGGCGTGAGCCGGCTGAGCGTGCGCCGCGCCGACACGCAAGGCGCTGCCGCGACACGCGCTTCCGGACAACTCGTTTCCGGTAATTACTTTTCCGTTCTCGGTGTCGGCGCCGCGCGCGGCCGCGTCCTCACAACGGAAGACGACAAAGCGAACGCGCAACCCGCCGCGGTGCTGAGTAACCGTTACTGGGAAAAAGAACTCAACAGCGATCCTTCGGTAGTGGGCCAAACGTTCGTCATTAACGGCACGAACTTCACCATCGTCGGGATCACGCCGCCGGAGTTCTTTGGCGAACGGGTGCGCCGTCCACCGGACATCTGGCTGCCACTCGTTTTTCATCCGCAGATCGAACTGCGCAAGTCGTTCCTCGAAGACAATCAGGCTTACTTTCTGATGCTCATGGGCCGGCTTAAACCCGGCGTGCCAATGGCACAGGCGAATGCCACGACGAACCTCGCCTTGCAACAGTTTCTAACCGAACAGGCCGGAAGCCAGCTCACGGAACAACGGCAACGCGGTATTCAAAACACGTACGTCACGCTCGTCGAAGGCAAGGGCGGCATCTCCGGACTGCGCACGATCTACTCGAAACCGTTGGACATGCTGATGGCTGTCGTGATCATGGTCCTGTTGATTGTCTGTGCGAACGTCGGCAGCTTGCTGTTGGCGCGTGCGACGGCGCGCAAAGCGGAGATTTCTTTGCGCATGGCTTTAGGCGCGAACCGTTGGCGCATCGTTCGTCAGTTGCTCACCGAGAGCATGTTGCTCGCCGCGGTTGGCGGAGTTTGCGGCCTGCTGTTGGCCCAATGGGGCGTTGTCATTCTCGTTAATCTCGTCGCGAAAGAGTCGCCACTCAATACGCGACCCGATGCGAAGGTGCTGGCGTTCACGATCGGCGTGTCGATTTTTGCCGGACTGTTGTTTGGACTCATTCCTGCTTTGCGTGCAAGCAGGACCGACCTCGCGACTGCGATGAAAGAAAAGACTCGCACGCGCAGCCGGTTCGGACGGATGGGTCTGTCGTCCGCGATGGTGGTTTTCCAGGTCGGACTTTCAATGGTCCTGCTCACCGGCGCCGGTTTATTTGCGCGCAGTTTGTTGAACCTGCAAAGCGAGAACGTCGGTTTCGATCGATCAAACATGCTTCTGTTCGGCATCGATCCGCGTCTCGCAGGATACAAACCCGCCGAGCTCGCGTCGCTTTATCAACAAGTACTCGAGCGGCTCGGAAGTCTGCCCAACGTACGTGCGGTTTCAATGGCGACGTACTCGCCGATGAGCGGCACGCAACGCTCCAGCAGCATTGAAATCCCCGGCTACACACCGCAACCCGGCGAAGACGTGGTTGTCGAAGACATTCTGACCGGACCGAAATACGCCGAAACACTCGGCATACCTTTGTTGCGCGGACGTGAGATCGAGGCTCGCGACACTGCTTCCGGACCGCGCATCGCCGTGGTTAACGAAACGTTTGCCAATCACTTCTTCAAAGATCAGAACCCGATCGGCCGCACGTTTACGTTTGACGATGAAACCGACGGCGGTGCGTCGCTCGAAATCGTTGGCGTAATCGCCGATATGAAAAACCAGGACGCGCGCGAGAAGCCGATTCCCGCGGTTTATCGTCCGATCCTTCAGATTTCCGATCAGGCCGCCTTTTCCGTCAATGTTCACCTGCGCACGAACGGCAACGCCAGTTCGTTTGCTGGTCCAGCCAGACAGGTAATCAACTCCATCGACGACAAGATTCCGATCTACGGCGTGACGACGCTCGAAGATCAGGTGCAAGAGCAACTCCGACAGGATCGTTTAATCGCACAACTCGTGAGCTTCTTCGGTGCGCTGGCTTTGATACTCGCGTGCATCGGCTTGTACGGCGTGATGGCCCACGGCGTGGCGCGCCGCACGAGTGAGATCGGTATTCGCATGGCGCTCGGCGCGCGTGGCAGCAATATCGCGTGGATGATCCTGCGCGAGACGTTGCTGCTGGTCGTCATCGGCTTGGCGATCGGCATTCCGACGGCGCTCCTCGCGGCGAAGCTTATCTCATCGCAGTTGTTTGGTTTGAAAGCCGCGGATCCGGTGGCGCTGATTGGGGCCGCGGTGGTGTTGACCATCGTCGCACTGGTGGCCGGTTACGTGCCGGCACGTCGCGCATCACGCGTGAATCCGCTTAGCGCATTGAGGTACGAATGACAAGCCATCCACAGATTGCTTTCAGAAAATCTGCGTAATCTGCGGATTGTTTTAGTGAGGTGAGTATGGACGGTCTAATCAAGGATCTAAAGTTTGCTGTTCGTGGCTTGATTAAGCGGCCCGGTTTTACTGTGATCGCGCTTCTTGCACTCGCACTTGGCATCGGCGCGAACACAGCGATCTTCAGTCTGGTGAACGCCGTCATTCTGCGTCCACTTCCGTTTCCTGATTCCGATCGGCTCGTGTGGGTCTTCGGCAACATTCGCAATGGAAGCAGTCGCGCGAGCGTGGCGCCGCTCGACTTCGTCGACTATCGCAATCAGAACAAGACGTTCGAACAGTTTGCCGCTTCAGGCTCCACCACGCTGCCCGCAACACTCACTGGAAGCGGTGAGCCCGAACGTCTTCGCGCGTCAAACGTCACTGGCAACTACTTTCAAACCTTCGGCGTCGCTCCGGTTCTCGGTCGCGGCTTCAGTCTCGAAAACGAAAAGTCCGGCAACAATCAGGTGACTGTACTCAGTTACGCGCTGTGGCAGCGACGTTTTGCCGGCGACCCCGCGATCGTCAACAAGACCATCATTCTCAACGGCAAGGTCTGCGAAGTAATCGGCGTGATGGGCAAAGACGTGAGTTTTCCGCAGACAGCTGACCTCTGGATTCCGATGAGTTTCGATTCCGATCCGGAAATGCAGCAACGTTTTGCGCACTTCCTGCGGCCCATTGGACGGCTGAAGCCGGGCGTCAGTCTGGCGCAGGCTCAGGCTGATACCGATCTGATCGCTTCGCAAATCGAGCAACAGTTTCCCGAGAGCAATACGGGGTGGAACCTGCGTCTTGTCTCGTTGCGCGAACAGCTCATCGGCGGCACTCGCACCACAGTCTTTGTTCTTTTCGGCGCGGTCGCGTTTGTGCTGCTGATCGCGTGTGCGAACGTTGCGAATCTGCTGTTGGTCCGTGCCGCCGCGAGGCAAAGAGAGATCGCCTTGCGCACCGCGCTCGGTGCGAGTCGTCTGCGCATCGTGCGGCAGATGATCACCGAGAGCTTGTTGCTGGCGATCTGTGGCGGTGCGTTGGGAGCGTTGTTCGCTGCGTGGGGCGTGAACCTGCTCGTTAAGTTGAGCGAGAACAGTATTCCCGCGACCGTGCAGGTGAAGATGGATGCGACGGTGCTTGGCTTCACGTTGCTGATTTCGGTTGTGACAGGAGTTTTGTTTGGACTCGCACCCGCGTTTCGCACCGCGAAAGTTAATCTAATCGATTCGCTGAAAGAGGGTTCGCGTGGTGAAGGTCACAGTGCGTTGCGCAGTCGCCCGCGCAATGCGCTCGTCATCTTCGAAAGCGCGGTTGCGGTGGTGCTGTTGATCGGTGCCGGGTTGCTGATTCGCAGTCTCGTTGCATTGCAAAACGTGAATCCCGGATTCGATGCGAACAACGTGTTGACGATGCGCATCGATCTGCCGCGGCAGAAGTACAACTCACCTGAAAAAACCGGCAACTTCTTCAAGGAACTGGAAACCCGGGTTAGCGGTTTGCCCGGTGTTGAAGCTGCCGGTCTGGTCACTGAGCTTCCGCTCAGTGGTCAACCAAACGACATCTTCTTCACCGTCGAAGGCCGTCCACCTGTCGCTCCGGATCAGCAATTCGGCGCGGACTTCCGCCGCATAAATCAAAACTACTTCAGCGCCATGCGCATTCCTTTGCTGCGCGGCCGAAACTTCACAGACCAGGAAGTCGCGAAGGGCGACAAGCTGGTCATCGTTAGCCAAAGCCTCGTCGCGGCCGTCTTCCCGAACGAGGAAGCGCTCGGTAAACGTCTCATCACTTTTAATGACGAGCCGTTCGAGATCGTCGGCATAGTCGGCGACCTGCTGCACCGATCGCTGCAAGGTCAACCAGTTCCCGCGATGTACTTTCCGAAGTTGCAAAACGGCGGATCGAATCTTGTGCTTCGGACCACGAGTGACCCGTTGAGTCTTGCCGGCTCGGTCCGCAACGAAGTGCGCGCCATCGATCCCGATCAACCAGTCGCCGCCGTGAGATCGATGACTGATTGGGTTGATTCTTCCGTCGCAGACCAACGCTATCGCACGACGCTGTTCGGATTGTTTGCGGCGCTGGCGATGATTCTCGCCGCGACCGGAATCTACGGCGTCATGTCTTACTCCGTGGCCCAACGAACTCACGAGATCGGCGTGCGCATGGCTTTAGGCGCACGGCGCGCTCATGTGTTGAGGCTCGTCGTGGGGCAGGGAATGTTGCTCACGGTCATCGGTGTGGTCATCGGGTTGGCCGCTGCGTTTGGACTAACACGCGTGATGGCGAGTTTGTTGTTCGGCGTTACGGCGAGGGATCCGATCACCTTCGGCGCCGTCGCGGCATTGTTGATAACGGTGGCTTTCATCGCGTGCGTCGTTCCCGCTCGTCGCGCCACGAAAGTCGATCCCTTGGTGGCTTTGAGGTACGAGTGAAAGGCAATCCACAGATTACGCAGATTTTCTAAAAGTAATCTGTGAAATCTGTGGCTGGTTTTAGTGAGGTGAGTATGGACGTTCTGACCAAAGATCTTCGCTTCGCGGTTCGTGGTTTACTTAAACGACCGACATTCACGGCAATCGCTATCATCACTCTCGGTCTCGGCATCGGCGCAACAACGGCGATCTTCAGCGTTGTAAACAGCGTGATGTTGCGGCGTTTGCCATACCCGACGGCAGACCGCATCGTCGCGATTCGGGAACTTAATCGTGAAGGGAAACGGATTCAAACTACTGGACCAAATTTCCTCGACTGGCGCGCGCAGAACACCGTCTTCGAACACCTCGCGGCGATCAAACGCACCAGCATCAACCTTGCGCTACCGGATCGCTCCGAGCGCATTAGCTACGGGCAAACATCAGCCAACTTTTTCGACGTGTTCGGCGTTGGACCACAACTGGGCCGTCTTTTTGTTTCTGGTGACGAACAAGCAGGACACGCACCGGTCGTGGTTTTGAGTGATGCGTTGTGGCGGCGCAGCTTCGGTGCAGACCCGGGAGTAGTCGGACAACAGATCAGTCTTAATGCGGAGAGTTATACGGTTATTGGCGTTGCCCCGGCCGGCTTCCAGTATCCCGACAAGGTGGAATTATGGTTGCCGCCTTTAAAACTTGCGCCGGAGTTCAACCGGGAAGTCGAACCGACCGAGCGGCGCGGCATGGGTTATCTGAACGTCGTGGGGTTGCTAAAACCCGGTGTCAGTGTGGCGCAGGCGGCGAGTGAAATCGAAACGATCACCAGCCGGCTGAGACAGCAGTATCCGGAAACCAACAACCGCCGCTTCAACGCCGTCCTTTCGCTTCACCAGCATCTTACTGGTGAATCAAACACGATGCTGTGGCTGCTATTTGGCGCAGTCATGTTTGTGTTGCTGATCGCGTGCGCCAACGTCGCGAACCTCCTGCTCGCGAGTGCCGCTTCACGCAGCAAAGAGATCGCGATTCGCACTGCGCTCGGCGCTTCGCGCTGGCGTGTAGTGCGGCAGCTCCTGACTGAGAGCGCACTACTCGCGCTCGCGGGTGGCGCGCTTGGTCTCGCGCTCTCGAGTTGGGGTGTCAAGGTGCTCACAAAACTGCTGCCGCAGGAGTTCCCGCGCCTCAACGAGATTGGCATGGATTGGCGTGTGTTTGCTTTCACGCTCGCCGCCTCGTTGCTCACCGGTTTTATCTTTGGCTTCGCGCCTGCGCTGCACATTTCGCAGACTGATGTTCAGGAAGCGATGAAGGAGAGTGGCCGCGGCACTGCGGGAAGCAAGCGTCACACTCGTTTGCGACACGCGTTGATCGTTGCCGAAGTCGCGTTATCGGTCGTGTTGCTCGCGGGTGCGGGACTGCTGTTCCGCAGTTTCATGCGCTTGCAGGCAGTCAATGCCGGTTTCACTCCGCAACAGGTGTTGACGGCACAGCTTTCGCCCGCTGGTCCACAGTTCGGCGAGGATTCGGCCATCACCAGTTTTTACGAACGGGTGTTGGAGCGCGCTCGCGCGATTCCCGGTGTGGAAAGCGCAGGGGTAATCAATACGTTGCCACTCAGCGGTGGTCCAACTATCAGCTTCCGCATAGACGGACGCCCGATTCTCACCGTAGACAAATGGGTACCGACAAACTTTCGCACCGTCAGTCCCGATTACTTCCGCGCGATGAACATTCCGGTGCTGCAAGGCCGCACGTTTACGGAGAATGACCGCACCGGCGCGCCGCGGAAACTGATGATCAACCAGGCGTTGGCCCAACGCGATTTTCCCAACGAAGATCCGGTCGGAAAACGAATCACGTTAGGTAACACGGACGAAAACAATCAACCCATCTGGTTTGAGATCGTCGGTGTAACGGCAAACGTCCGCAGCGAGGAGTTGCGCGAAGAAGCGCCGCCGGAGCTCTACTTCTCAGCCAAACAGCTTACGTTTCAAAACATGGCGATCGTTATTCGTTCGACAATTGAGCCGGAGAGTCTGGCGCCGGCGCTGCGTCAAGCAGTTGCGGAGGTCGATCGCACAGTGCCGGTGGCTCAGGTGCAAACGATGGAACACATCGTTAGTGAGTCAGTGACGCAGCCGCGGTTCAACCTGTTTCTGGTTGGGCTTTTTGGTGGCATCGCGTTGCTATTGTCTGCGGCGGGCATTTACGGCGTCACGTCTTACACGGTCACGCAACGCACACACGAACTCGGAATTCGACTCGCACTCGGCGCGCAAGTGAGCGATGTGCTGAAGCTCGTGTTGGGTCAGGGGTTGGCGGTGATTGGTATTGGTCTGGTGGTTGGTTTGGCGGCTTCGTTTGCGTTGTTGCGGTTGATGAGAAGTTTGCTGTTCGGAGTTGGTGAAAACGATCCCTTAACGTTTGCGGCGATCACTTTGGTGCTGTTTCTGGTCGCGTTGCTTGCCTGCTACGTGCCGGCGCGCCGCGCGACGAAAGTCGATCCCCTGGAAGCGCTGAGGTACGAATGAAAGCAATCCACAGATTACGCAGATTTTTTAAAGGCAATCTGTGAAATCTGTGGATGGTTTTAGTGAGGTGAGAATGAACAGTCTGACGAAGGATGTTCAGTTCGCGATTCGAAGTTTGTTGAAGCGGCCGGGGTTCACGGCGGTTGCTGTGATCACGCTCATGCTGGCCATCGGTGTGAACACCACGATCTTCAGCGTCGTGAATGCGGTGCTGTTGCGAGCGTTGCCGTTTCACGCGCCCGAAGAACTCGTTTCGGTGCAGAAATCCGCTGGCGACCAGGGCTTGCCCGGCATCGCCGCCTATCAATACCTCTCGTGGCGTGACAAGCAAACGAGCCTCGCGGACATCGGCGCTTACACCGATAACACTTTCAATCTCACGGGCCAGGCCGAACCGGAACGCATGTCGTGCGCACAGGTGACGGCGAGTGTCTTCACTACGCTCGGCGTGCAACCCGTAAAAGGCCGTCTGTTCGTGTCGGGCGAAGACGCGGTTGGCGCGAACAAGGTGGCGATCGTTAGCGAGAAGTTTTGGCGCGCCCGTTACGGTGGTAGCGAGTCGATTCTCAGCAGCAGTCTGACTCTCGACGGCAAGCCGTACACGATCGTGGGCGTCATGCCTGCGGGTTTTCGTTTTCCCGGTGAGTTTGATGTTTGGCTGCCGCTCGCACTCGATCCGGCGAAAGAGTTCGGCGATTTCTTTTCGCTCGTCGACGTGGTGGGCCGAACCAAGGCTGGCGGAAGTTTGGAACAGGCGCAAAGCGAGTTGCGGTTGATCGCGAAGAACGCGTCGGAGTACGGCAAAGAACAAGGCAAAGAACCTTTACCGCTGGCGCAGGTTGAGCTCGTACCGCTGCACCAGCAACTCGTCGCGGGCGCACGCTTGACGGTGCTGGTCCTTTGGGGCGCGGTCGGTTTGGTGATGCTGCTCGCGTGTGTGAACGTCGCGGGTTTGATGATCTCGCGCACGCTCGCGCGTCAACGCGAAATGGCAGTACGTGCAGCGGTCGGCGCGCGACGCTGGCAACTGATTCGACAACTACTCACCGAAAGCGTCGTGCTCGGTCTTGCTGGCGGCGTGATGGGTTTGTTGATCGCGATCTGGTTTACGCGTGCGATCGGTTCGCTCGTGCCCGATGACTTCGCCACCACTGTTTACGACCTCAGCAACATTCCGATCGACTGGCGTGTGTTTGCTTTCACCTTGGCGCTCTCGGTGGTCACCGGGATCGTGTTTGGACTCGCACCGGCCTTGACTGCTTCCAAACCGGATCTGATTCAGGCACTGCGAAACAGTCGATCGGGAGGCTTGATGAGTTTCGGTCTGCGCAGTTTCCGGGGTTGGCTCGTTGTCGCGGAACTCGCGCTGGCGATGGTCCTGCTCGTCGCGGCCGGACTACTCGTGCGCAGCTTCAACAAACTCACGGCAGTCGATCTCGGTTTCGATCGCGAGAATGTGTTAACCACGCGGATCAGTTTGCCGCGGTCCAAGTACAAGGAACCAGCACAGTCACTCGCGTTTCAACAGGAACTACTCCAAAGGATCAAAGCACTGCCGGGCGTGCAAAGCGCGGGCACGATCAATCACACGCCACTCAACGGCTTTGGCATGATCGTCTTCACCGCCATCGAAGGACAGCCGCCAGTCGACAAGAAAGATCCGGCAATCGGCGTGGGCGTGGTCTCGCCTGAATACTTTCAGACACTGAACATACCTTTACTGAACGGGCGACAGCTCGACGAGCGTGATGGACCAACGCAGCAGAAAGTCGCGCTGGTTAACCAGGCATTCGCGAAACGTTTCTTCCCGGCAGGTGATGTGCTCGGGAAGCGCGTTGGCTTTGGGTGTGAAGAAGCGGAAGGGTTGTGCCGGACGATCGTCGGCGTCGTGGGAAGTATCCGGCAGGAAAGTCTAACCGACGCGGTTACCGCGGAGCTTTACGTTCCGAGTGCGCAGATGCCGATGAACAGTGTGACGCTGTTCGTGCGTACGAATGCCGATCCACTGTCGCTGGTCCCGGCAGTGCGCAGTCAGGTTCTGACCATCGACAAGAACCAGCCGATTTATAACGTCAAGACATTGGACCAGCGAGTATCTGACGCGACTGCCGTTTCCCGCTCGATGACAGTTCTGTTTTCGGCGTTCGCTCTGCTCGCACTCGTGCTGGGGTTGGTTGGCATTTACGGCATCGTCTCTTACGCCGTCACGCAGCGCACGCAGGAAATCGGAATCCGCATGGCGGTCGGCGCGCAGGCGAGAGACATACTGCAACTGATCGTCAGGCACGGTCTCGTATTGGTTCTTACTGGTGTCGCACTCGGTGTCGCGGGCGCGTTCGCGGTTACCCGCTTCCTCGCGACACTGCTCTTCGGTATCACCCCAACCGACACACTGACGTTCGTCGTCGTCTCCGCGATCTTTTTCGCGATCGCGATGTTTGCGTCCCTGATTCCCGCGCGTCGCGCGACGAAAGTCGATCCGCTGACGGCGCTGAGGTACGAATAGAAATCCATCCACAGATTACACAGATTTTTTAAAAGGCAAATCTGCGGAATCTGTGAATGGTTTTAGTGAGGTGAGAATGGACAGCTTAATTAAGGATCTTAAATTCGCGTTTCGTAGCTTTTTGAAGCGGCCGGGTTTTGCCGCGGTCGCCGTGGTCACGCTGGCGCTGGGCATTGGCGGCAGCACCGCGATCTTCACCGTGGTTGACGCGGCGTTGTTGCGTGGCTTGCCTTACAAGTCGCCCGATCGTCTCGTTCACCTTTGGGAGAAGACTCCGCAGGACGCGTTCTCGAAACGCGAGTTCTCCTACCCTGATTACCAGGACTACCAGAAGAACAATGTCTTCGACGGACTCGCCGCTTACACCGGTGGCCGTGTGCTCTTGAGTGGCGACGGCGAATCGGAAAGCGTGGGCGGACCGCGCGTGAACGCGAGTTTCTTCAACGTGCTCGGAGTCGATCCGATCCTTGGGCGCACCTTTCAACAAGGTGAAGATCAACAGGGTGGACCACGAGTCGTCGTGCTGAGCTACGGTCTGTGGCAACGGCGTTTCGGCGGCGACACTGGAATCGTCGGCAAAGGGCTGACGATCAACGGCGACAGCTACCAGATCATCGGCGTGTTGCCGGCGAGTTTTCAGTTTGCGCTGCGAAACGGTGATCTGTGGCTGCCGTATCAACCCACGCAAAACCAACTGACGCGGCGCTTCATGCACGGCACGAACCTTATCGGCCGGCTCAAACCGGGCGTTGATGAGGCGCAGGCGCAATCGGAGTTGAGCGTCATCGCCAGCCGCATCGAGCAGGAACACAACCAGTCGCACGCGGGAACAACTGTGCGCATTCTTCCGCTTCAGGAAGAGATCATCGGAACTGTCCGGCCGATACTGCTGGTGTTGCTGGCCGCTGTTGGATTCGTGCTGCTGATCGCGTGCGCGAACGTCGCGAGTTTGTTGTTGACGCGTTCGCTCGCGCGCCAGAAGGAAGTGGCGATCCGTTCGGCGTTGGGCGCGAGCCGCTGGCGTGTGGTGCGTCAACTGTTAACCGAGTCGATCGTGCTTTCGCTGCTCGGCGGCGCGGCCGGTTTGCTGATCGCTTACTGGGGCGTGCCCGCGCTCGTTTCCGCACTGCCGCAGAACCAGTTGATCGCGATGCCGTTTCTCAAGACGTTGAGTCTTGACGCAAACATTCTCGCGTTCTCGTTCGGTCTTTCGCTCGTGACCGGGCTCGTGTTTGGACTCGCGCCCGCGTTGCAATCGTCGCGACTCGATCTCAATGAGGTTCTTAAAGAAGGTGGACGCAACATGGCCGCCGGCGCGGGTCACCGTCTGCGCAGTGCGATGGTTGTAACTGAAATCGCGCTCGCGGTGGTGCTGCTGATCGGCGCGGGCCTCATGATGAAGAGCCTGTTGCGACTGCTGCAAACAAACGTCGGCTTCAAGACGGACAACCTGTTGACGATGACGATGGTGTTGCCGCCGGCGAAATTCACCGACGCAAATCAACTCATCAATTTCAACGATCAGATTCAGGAACGCGTGCGCTCGCTACCGGGTGTCACGAACGCCGGCACAGTCGACATTCTGCCGCTCAACGGCGGCAACACGACGCGTTTCTACATCGACGGCGATCCGGCGCCACAGCCCGGAAAAGAGATCGAAGCGAACATGCGCTTCGTTAGCGACACGTATTTTCAAACACTCGGCGTGCCGCTGATCGCGGGCCGCATGTTTGACCAGCGCGACACGCCTGACAAGCCGGCCATTGTTGTTATCGGCAAGACGATCGCTGATCGGCTGTTTGCCGGACGCAATCCCGTCGGGATGAAGATCCGCTATAACGCGATTGAGGCTCCTCCGGTGGAGATCGTCGGTGTAGTCGGCGACGTGAAGATCACGGGTCTCGATGAAGCCGTCAAACCGGTGCTCTACTATCCCTACCGGCAGAACGCTGGTCCGTTTGCCAATCTCGTGGTGCGTACTAACGCCGATCCGACCGCACTCACGGCTTCCGTTCGCAACGAAATCCGCAACCTCGAACCCGACGCCGCGATTCTCAACGTCAACACGATGGACCAGATGATCGCGCAGACGCCGGCGTCGTTCATGCGACGTTTTCCGGCGCTGCTGATCGGCATCTTTGCGGTCGTCGCGTTGTTGTTGGCGTCGATCGG
>DATELP010000207.1:0-5781 GCA_035276425.1 Pyrinomonadaceae bacterium | reverse complement strand
CGGGCGAGCCGCCCGCGCTCCCTACCTGTGAGTTCTTGAATGTCAAAGGATCTGCGTCAGCTCCTCGAACGAATTCAGCTCCGGCTCGATGAGAGTTTTGTCGGCATTGGGTCGGAGGTCGCAGATCTTCCCGCGGCGGATCTCGCCGAACTGCTCAATCAGCTTCGTCTCAGTGAAGCGGCGGCGATCGTCTCGATGCTGCCGCTCGCGCGCTGCATCGAATTATTCGACCAACCCACAATGCGGCGACGTGCCGCGATTCTCGAACACCTCGAACCTTCACGCGCCGCCGCGATTCTCGAAGAAACATCCGCTGACGAACGCACCGACGTGATCCAGAAGATGGGTTTGCACGAACGTCATCGTTTGTTGCCGAAGTTCAGTCCGGAAGTGCGCACGGAACTCGAAGACCTGTTGCAGTATCCGGATCACACTGCGGGCGGCATTATGACGACGGAGTTTGTGCGGCTCGATCCGAAGATGACCGTGGGCGAGGCGTTGAAGCACATCCGTTCCGTCGCGCAGGAAAAAGAATCGATCTACGCGTGTTACGTCATGGAACCGGAGACCGATCGATTGCTCGGCGCGGTTTCATTGCGAGATTTAGTGATGGCGGAGCTCGACTGTCCGCTGAAGAAAATGATGCGACACAAACCCGTGACGGTTAACGCGCTGGACGATCAGGAAGAGGTCGCGAGAAGAATCGGAAAGTACAACCTGCTCGCGGTACCGGTTATTGAACAGGACGGCAGCGTCGTTGGTTTTGTGACTGTTGACGATGTGATCGACGTGCTGATCGAAGAGCAAACCGAAGACATCATGCACATGGCGGCGGTCTCGCCGGGCGCGATGGACAAACCTTACTTCGATAATCCGATCTTCCGGGTTGTGCGTAAGCGGATCGGCTGGCTGTTGTTGCTGTTTGTGGCGGGGACGTTGACGAGCGCGGTGCTGCACCGTTTTGAAAACGAACTTGCGGCGGTCGTTGCGCTCGCGTTTTTTATTCCGCTCCTGATTGGCACGGGAGGGAATGCCGGCGCGCAAACTGTGATGACTGTGATTCGCAGTTTGGCGCTTGGCGAAGTTGGTGTGCGTCACGCGTGGCGTGTGGTGATGCGCGAAGCGACGACTGGGGTTTGTGTTGGGTTGCTGGTTGCGCCGGTCGCGTTTGGTCAGGCGTTGTTGTGGAAAGCGCCTTTTGAGCTCGCGCTGACGGTTTCGGTGACGATGTTTTCGATTTGTGTTTGGTCTACGACGGTCGGGGCGTTAGTGCCGATACTGGCGCAACGCTTTGGAGTCGATCCCGCGGTGCTCTCCGCGCCGCTCATCACCACTTTGGTCGACGCCACGGGCCTAATCATCTACTTCACCATCGCCAAAGCCATTCTTGGAGTTTAGCCACAAAAAGGCACAAACTTTGCGCCTCTTGTGGCTTAACGCGTCATTCTGCGAAAGGCGAAGGACATCGGTTTAGTGTCTTCGCCGCCGTCGATGCTCGCGGTTAGCGAATCATCACCGGTCTTGCGGTAGATGATGCGTTTCGGAAAGTCGTGCTGCGGGTTTTCGAAGACGGCTTCGCTGCCGGAAGCTTTCGTGAGTTTGAAGTCGGTGCCGGGGCAACGCGCTTTCGGATGCGCAACGTAGTAGACACCGTCCGCACGCTGTTCAATTCGCAGATACTCAAACTCGACTATCTTCTCTCCCGCCACCGTGCGACTCATACCCATCATCGAACCGCCCGCAACACCGGTCCAATGTTCTTCGATCTGCACACGGCCGCCGGGCGCTGTTTGCCAGTCGCCTGCGAGCCACGCGAGATCGCTGATAGTTACGGTCTGTGGCGATAAGGAAGACACCAGGAAAACGGTCGCGAAAGTTAGTTTCAGCATAGGATTGAAGGCTACAACAGATTCAGGTGCGAGTATTGGAAAAATGCGACATCCGAGCGTTAGCGAGTCTTGCGCGTGAACGATTCGGCGAGCGCACTCTGGCTGGCGAACAGAACGGCGGGACTCTGTTGCGCGAACTGGTTGAAATCGCGAATCAGATGAGCCTGATCGTAATAACCGCATTCAACTGCGACTTCCGCCCACGCCGGATTCGACTGGTCAACTGCCCGAAAGACCTGTTGAAACCGGACGATCCGAGCGAGCAGCTTTGGACCAAGACCGATTTCCTGAAGAAAACGCCGCTCGAGTTGACGACTACTCACGCCCGCAGACGAAGCAAGTTGATCGACTGACACGAGTCCGCGTCGATCGATGATGCTAGCGGCGAGCGCTAACAGATGCGAATCGAATTTACCGTCGTTCAATCGTGAAACGAGGAACGCGTCCACCGCGGCAATCTTCTGGTCCAGGTTCACCGCTTCTTCACAAGCGTCCAACAGACTACGTTCAAACGATCGCGACAAAAACCCAAGCTCCACAACTCGATCTGCGATCTCGTTCGCCGGCAGATCAATAAACGGCCGCGTGCCGCCGGGTTGAAAACGAATAGCCAACAGCCGAACGACTCCACTCGCGGAGATCAAAATCGGCCCGGTCATCTGACCAACGATAAAGTTGCGCGGCTGACGCTTTTTTTCGTTACCGACGTGCTGTAGAAAACGATCGCCGAAGTTCAGGATCAACTCGACACAACCATCCGGCAGGATACGTTCAGGCGGCGAGCCGTCAACAAATCCGTCGCCTTCCAACGTCCAGAAGCATTCAACAAATGAGCGTAGTGGAGGAGTGGGTTTGACTTCGCGATAACGCATGCAGGTTCGGCGGCGGCAAGCTAAAGCTTGAACTCAAAACGCGGGTTCGATTGCTCGGAGTTTCGCGAAGCGTTCCGAGCTCGCGGGGGCGTTTTGAGTTCAGCCTTTAGGCTGCGGCTTTACTATTTCTCACTGCCCTTGCGGCGCGTTCCAAACGCGGCCGTCGGCGTATTTCACACTAACCAGAACAATCTTTTCGGTGAAACGATCGCGCTCTTCGAGATTCAACGAGGTGACGCTGACGGTTTTCGTGGGCGGTGAGATCATCGTAACCGTCAACTCTTTCGTCTTTCCCGGCGCGATCTGTTCGTCACTCGTAAACTGCTGCCGTCCCATTTCATTTTCCGTACCGCGCTCGAAAAAGATGTAATCCCAATCGATCTGAACTATCGCCGACGTGGCGTTGTTTTTAACTTTGGTTTTGTAAACAAAGTAATACCGCGGCGGATTTTTCTCGCGTTGTTTCGCGAGGTTGGCTTCGTCGGCTTTGGCTTCGCGTCTCGCACGCTCGCCGCCGCCTTGTGCGATGCGCCGCTCGTTGCGCGCGCGGGAACGCATCTCGTCGAAGTTTTCGAGTGGACCACCAAACGGATCGCGTTCCCAACCGATCCGCACCTTGGTCCAACTGGCTTTCACAACTTCGACGTCGCTCAACTGCTGCTGGGCACACACGAGCGAGATGCCCAGCAGCAGTATTGCAATCAAAGTGAGCGACTTCATACCGCGGAAATAATCAGTGATTAAAAGACGTAACGCAAGCCGACGATGATGCGGCGGTTGCCTCCGTCCGTGCCCCACTGATTAAGGAAGTTGTTTGAATTAACTGCCGAGTTTGGAATACCAAAGTCTCGGGAGTTAGTGAAATTGAAGAAGTCAGCACGGATTTGGAAACGCTGGTTTTCACCGATCCGCGTGTTCTTCATGATACCGAAATCAATGTTGTTGATTCCGTCAGAACGCAGGATGTTTCGTCCCGCGTTGCCGACTCGTTGAGCAGACGTGATCTGTCTGAACAACGAACGTCCGCCGGCCGCGATGATTTCTTCAACGCTCATCGACGAAAGATCGAGCGTGGTGTTCACGTTTGGTCTGATCGCGTTGCCCACCAAAGCGGAAATGCTCGCGAGCGCTCCGGCAGGATCAGCGCCATTCAATGCCGTGAACGGCGAACCACTCTGTAGCGAGAACTGCGAGTTTAGCTGCCAACCACCGAGAACCTTTCCGGCGAAGCCATTCTGATCGCGGAAGTAGGGCAACTCAAACACGAAGTTTCCAGCCAGGCGATGCGGGCGATCGAAACTCGAGCGCGCGCGATCTGCACGGCGGTTGAAGGAATCCTGCGCCACCGCGATCTCTCCCGACGACACATTGAAAATCTCCGACATCGTGTCGATGAAAGAGCTGTAGGTGTAGTGCAAGCCGGCACTGAATCCGCGGGTCAAGCGCTTCTCTAAACTGGCCTGAAGCGAATGATAGATTGACGAACCGGAGTTCGTGCGGAGACGCGTCGGTCCTTGAAGTCGATTCGCGCGACAGAGAGCCGGATTGGAATTAACGCAGCCGGGAAGCGCCGGATTGGCGTCCACTGATTCAAACAAACCAGTTCCCTTCGTTCCGACATAACCCACACGCATCACGAGATCGCGTGTGAACTCACGCTGGATTTCGAAACTGAACGAGTCGTAAACCGGCATGTGGAAATTCTCGTCCACAATCGTCCGGTTGACTGTCGCGGGATCGAATGGCGGAGTTTGCAGGGTCGTAAACGCGGTCGGAATCACAGTGACACAGGCGGGGGGACGCGGGACCGCAGTGCAGTCGACGGGCGGGGCGCCCAGAGGCAGGGTTGAAATAGTTGGGAACGACGACACCGCGGCCACAAACGGGAACGAACTCCAAATGTTGAGCGCGATGTTTGTGTACGCATAGTCGTGTGTGCGCGTGAAGCCACCACGCACCACGAGCTTGTCGCCGCCGGTCAGCCAACCAATCACACCGTTGGAGCGCGTTTGCGGGTTCCAGTTGAACCCAATGCGTGGCTGCCAGTTGTTCGTGTCGCGACCCGGCACTGGCGTCAATACAAACCGCGGATCGTTATTGAAAGCCGCGAGCACCGGTTGATTGAAGTCAACCAGATCCTCGATCGGCTGGCCCGGATTCTCATATCTCACTCCGAGCGTTAACGTGAAGTGTGGCGTGATTCTCCACTCGTCCTGCGCGAAGGCAAAGAAATCGTGCCAGTCGTTATGAAGCACCTGCGCGGTTCCCGGCAAGTCTTTGTTAATGTTCGCGCGAGTGGCGAAATCCTTAACGAGGAAGTCGAGCGAGGCGTATTCGAGCAATCCGCGCGTGGTTGGTTTGAAGAGCTGATGAAGCTGGTTGCGACGAATGTCGACGCCAAACTTCCACCCGTGATTACCGGTTGTGTACGAGACGTTGTCCTGCAACTGGAAGGTGTTGCGCACCTGATTTTGCGGCAGGTTCACGCCTAATCCGATCGCGGTGCGGGTTGGACCAGCATTGAAACCAGCCAGGCCGAGTTCCACGATTTCGATTGAAGGAATCTGTTCCGAACGCGGATCCAACGCGAGCGTGGCCGACGCACTGCGCAAAAACGCGCCACGAATTTCGTTGAGCCACTTCGGCGACAACACACTCGTGAATTGCAAGTTCACACCTTGCGTGCGCGAAGGCACGATCGACGAGAATCCTGGCGGCGTGATTTGCGAAGCAGCCACACCAGGAATACTGCCGGCGGCGCCGGAGTCCTGGTACAAGTAGCGGCCGTTCAAGCTGTGCTTGCCACTAAAGCGGTGATCGATACGAATCGAAGTCTGCCAGTCGTCGTAAGTGGACGCTTGTGAACCGGTCAACGAACCGAGTGGAACGACAAACTCCTGACCGTTGCGTACAAAGCGGGCTGTACGGCCGATAGGTGTGGCGGCAGCTGGCAGGAAGTCGAGCAGTGCGCGGACCTGAGGCAGATCGCCCGCGGCCGCGTTAATGATCGCTTTGCCCTC
>DATELP010000206.1:0-9365 GCA_035276425.1 Pyrinomonadaceae bacterium | reverse complement strand
GTTCTGTCGAACTTCGCTCGGCAAGATTGAAAGACATAAATACACCTAAGGGCAAGTCGCTGGGAATCTGGATCACGCCGAAGGCGTTGGCTAATTTCAGCCCAAGGTTGGAGCTTGCGACAACCTTGGGAAAATTATTTACCTTCCCAATTAACCCTGAAAGGGTTTACGACGTGGCGAACCCTTTCAGGGTTGATTTCCCCTTTTTGATTTGCTCCCAGGGTTCTCGCGAACGCTCGAACCCTGGGCTGAAATTAGCTAACGCCTTCGGCGTTGCCGCACCCAATCCAACAACTGCACCAGTCTCGAATCCTACAGTACGCGCCGCTTTCCGTCCGTAAAGAAGTGTCAATCGCAAACTCCGCGGAACTGACAAAACTTTACAATCCATTGACAGACTCTTTACGCCCTGTTTGAGTACAATCCGTGGCTCAAAGCTGCGGCGTAACGCTCTCTATCCGCGCCAACAAAGCTGAATCGAAGGAGCTTTCTGAATGAAGAGAACGGTAACGGCCATCGCCCTGTGCCTTTTGGTGCTTGGCTCAATGGGAGTCGCATCAGCGCAGCAAAGGCCCGGCTCTGTGCGCGGTCAGGTGCTTGACGAGTTGGGCGGCGCGATTGTCGGCGCGAGCGTGACCGCGATCGATGCCGCGGGCAAAGAGAAGACGGTCGTTACGAATGACGGCGGCACTTACACCATCAACGGATTAGCTCCCGGCAAGTACACGCTGCGCGTAGTGAACGCCGGCTTTGCAATGTTTGAGAACACGGAAGTCGAAGTTACTGCCGGCAAAGCAGAGCAACTCGACGTCACGTTGAAAGTCGCGATCGAAGAGCAGAAGGTGACAGTCGCGGCTGACACTCGCGAGCTCAGCACGGAACCGGAAAACAACGCGGGCGCGGTAGTCCTGAAAGGCGAAGACATCGACGCGCTGCCCGAAGATCCGGACGACATGGCCGCTGCACTGCAAGCACTCGCCGGCCCGTCGGCTGGTCCAAACGGCGGTCAGATCTTCGTCGACGGTTTCACTGGCGGCCGCATGCCGCCGCGCGCTTCGATTCGCGAGATTCGCATCAACTCAAATCCGTTTTCAGCGGAGTACGATCGACTCGGTTTTGGCCGCATCGAGATCCTGACGCGCCCCGGCAGCGATCGTTTTCGCGGACAGGTTTCGTTCAACTTCAACGACGACGCACTCAATTCCCGAAACCCTTTTGCTGATAGTCGTCCCCCAATTCAAACGCGCCAGTACGGCGGCAACTTCGGTGGCCCAATACTCAAAGGCAAAGCCTCGTTCTTCGTCGATTTCGACAAACGCGACATCAACGATGAGACGCTGATCGTGGCTACGATTCTCGACCCCAACAACAACATCGTTGGTTTTACCGAGACCGTGCCGATCCCAAGCCGCCGCACGTCGTTCAGCCCGCGCATCGACTATCAGATCAATCCCAACAACACGCTGGTCGCGCGTTACAACTACACGAAGAACACTCGCACGACCGGCGTCGGCGGCTTCTCGCTGCCGTCGCGCGCTTACGACACCGCGACCACCGAACAGAGCATTCAGTTCACTGAAACCGCGGTCATCAACAAAACGATCGTCAACGAGACGCGCTTCCAGTTTGAGCACAGCCGCAACGAACAGGACGCCGATAACTCGATTCCGACCATCAACGTGTCGGAAGCGTTTATTGGCGGCGGATCGCAGATCGGCCAGTCGCACAGCACTGACAAAGAGATCGAGTTGACGAACAACACGTCGTTTGCGATGGGCCAACACTCGTTAAAGATCGGCGGCCGGTTGCGCTGGATCAAGGTTTCTAATTTCTCGCCGCAAAACTTTGGCGGCTCGTACACGTTCTTCGGCGGCGGCTTCGGCCCGATTCTCGACGCGAACGATAATCCGATTGGTGGAACGGAACCGATCACGAGCATCGAGCGCTTTCGCCGCACGCAGGTTTTCCTCGCGCAGGGACTGACCGGCGCGCAAATTCGTTTGCTCGGCGGTGGCGCGAGCCAGTTCAGTTTGTCGTCCGGCAATCCGGAAACTGACGTTTCGCAATGGGACTTCGGCGGTTTCTTCCAGGACGATTGGAAGCTTCGTCCGAACCTGACGGTGAGTCTCGGTCTGCGTTACGAGAATCAGAAAAACATCGACAGCAATCTAAACTTCGGCCCGCGACTCGGTTTCGCGTGGCAGCCGGGCGGTCCGCAATCGAAGACCGTCGTGCGCGGTGGTTACGGCGTCTTTTACGATCGCATCAGTGAAAACCTGACGATGCAGGCGCTGCGTTTGAACGGCGTCACGCAGCAACAGTTCACGGTGCTGAATCCGGATTTCTTTCCAGTAATCCCGACACCTGAGCAGTTGGTTGCGTTTGCTGTTCCGGGAACTGTTTACCGTCTCGCTGACGGACTTCAAGCGCCGTACACGTTGCAGGGTGTGTTTAGCGTCGAACGCCAGTTGCCACATAATCTGACGCTCGCCGCGAGCTACATCAACATTCGCACGCTGCACGTGTTGCGCACGCGCCCGTTGAATGCGCCGTTGCCGGGCACGTTCATTCCGGGCATTCCTGACAGTGGCGTTCGTCCGTTGAACTGCGCGGATTTCATTCCGACGGACATCAATCCGTCGCCGCAGTGCAATATCTTTGAGTACGAGTCGAGCGGTCGTTACAACCAGAACCAGTTCATTCTCAACTTCAACAGTCGTCTGCATCGCAACCTGTCGATGAACGCTTACTACGTTTTGTCGAGCGCGAAGAGCGATGCTGACGGCACGGGAAGTTTTCCCGCAAATCCGTACGACTTGAGCACTGAATACGGCCGCGCGTCGGGCGACATTCGTCATCGCTTTGTGATGACCGGTAACATTCGTGCGCCGTGGGGCATCACGCTCAATCCGTTCATCATCGTGCAGTCAGGCCGGCCTTTTAACATCACACTCGGTCGCGATCTCAACGGCGATACGCTGAACACGGAACGTCCGTCGCTCGCGCCCGCCGGTGCTGATTGTTCGGACACGGTCAATTTCCGCTGCACGCCGTTTGGTAACTTCAAACTGACGTTCGCGCCGGGCGACGTGATGATTCCGCGTAACTTCGGCGAAGGGCCGGGGTCGACGACCGTGAACGTGCGCGTTAGTAAGACGTGGAGTTTTGGTTCGGAAGGCGGCAGCGCGAATGCTGGTAACCAGCAGAATCGCCAGGATGGACAACGGCCTGGAGGTCAAGGCGGGATGATGACCGGCGGCATGGGCGGCAGACCCGGCGGTGGCGGTGGACCCGGTCGCGGTGGTTTTGGCGGACCCGGTGGTGGCGGTGGCGGTTTCGGAGGTGGCCGCTACAACCTGACGTTCTCGCTAAATTTCCAGAACCTGCTGAACCACGTAAACCTGAACAATCCCGTGGGTAACCTCGGTTCGGCGTTGTTCGGACAGTCCACTTCTACGGCAGGTGGATTCGGTGGTTTTGGTGGTGGCAACGCCGCCTACAACCGCAGGATCGACGCGCAGATCCGGTTTAGCTTTTAGCGATCAGAATAGGTCCTATCAGTCCTAGAGAATAGGTCCTATCAGTCCTATAGGACCTATTTAAGGATTGCTGCCGTCGATCGAGGGCCGCATCTCTCCGACAAACTGATCGGAATTTTTAATACTCGAAAGCACGATCTCGATCGCTTTATCGGGAAACCCTGACTCGAGCGTGAAGGTGTAACCGGTAAAGACGTCGCCCGTATCATCAGCTCCCCAAAACAGAAACGTCGTGTCGTTGAGTTGCGCGATCTTGCGTAGTAGTTGATTGGAATTGCGCGCCTTGTCGATGTTGATGTACGCGCCTTTGTAGTGCGGAAAGATGCGGAAACCGATCGTGTCTTTCGACGTCACGCTGATCACAATCTCAAACTGTTCCGCGTTCTTCAATCCGTCTTTCATCACGCCCGTGAAGATAAACTGCGACTTCGAACTCGGTTTGAAGTCGACGTGTATGTCGGGTCCGATGCGTGTCAGCAGCGCGCTGAGGCGTTCGCGGGTTTTGTCACGCGCGGCATTTTCGTCCTGAGCGAAGATAGCTGGAGCGGCGGCTAAAATTACGGCGCAAATCAATAAACGAATCACATAGGGGATCTTCATCGGGTTCTCCTTATCGAAAAACAACTAACTCACCTTTAGGGGAAGTGGGAGGCAATGTCAATAGTTTTGATTCGTTGTATGCTTAGTCGCCGTGTTTGTGCAGCGCTGCATCAACTGTGAAAGCGAGTTTGGCATCGACGACCGGATGTACGTGTGTTCGCGTTGTGGCGATCTGCTCGACGTTGAACGTAGCGAGCCGTTGCGGCAAAGTGCCGAGGGGTTGCGCGCGCTATGGTCGGAGCGGTTGAAGTCGCGTGACGCGCGCGATCGCAGCGGCGTGTGGCGGTTTCGTGAGTTGCTGCCTTTCGACGCTGATGACGTTGTCGTTTCACTCGGCGAGGGCAACACGCCGCTTTACGACGCGCCACGTTCCGCTGATTACTGCGGTCTTTCTTCACTAAAACTCAAACACCAGGGAAACAACCCGACCGGTTCGTTCAAAGACACCGGTATGACGGTCGCGGTCACGCAGGCGCAGAAATTGGGTATGCGTGTGGTTGCATGCGCCAGCACGGGCAACACAGCGGCGAGTCTTGCGGCGTATGCGGCGCGTGCGCGAATGCTGTGCGCGATCCTCGTGCCTGAAGGTCAGATCAGCGACGCGAAGCTCGCGCAGGCGCTCGACTACGGCGCGAAGGTGCTGGAGATCGAGGGAAACTTTGACGTCTGCATGCGCGTGATTCAGGAGTTGGCCGAGCAGAGTTCGTTGTATCTCGTTAATTCGATCAACCCGTTTCGCATTGAAGGACAGAAGACCGTGGCGTTTGAGCTTGCCGAACAGCTTGAATGGAATGTTCCCGATCATCTCGTCGTGCCGGGTGGGAATTTGGGGAACAGCTCGGCGTTGGGCAAGGGATTTCGGGAGTTATTTAGCCACGGATTTACACGGAAACAGCCACGGATCAGTGTGATTCAGGCTGAGGGCGCGGCGCCATTTGCGCGGTTTGTGTCGCGTGATGGTGAAGGGGATTTTGTTAACGAGAAACAGCCACACACGTTGGCGACTGCGATCAAGATCGGCGCGCCTGTTTCGTGGAAGAAAGCGTGGCGGGCGGTTCGTGAGACTGATGGCCGCGTGATCACTGTCAGCGAACAGGAGATCGCGGATGCGAAGGCGACGATCGGGCGCGACGGTGTTGGTTGTGAACCAGCGTCGGCGACAACCGTTGCGGGAATTCGCAAACTCGTCAGCGACGGCGTGATTCGAAAAGACGAGAGCGTTGTCGCGGTGCTCACCGGGCACGTGCTCAAAGACACTGATTACGTGATCAAGTATCACAATCAAACGTTGGCAACTGAAAACGGCGAAAGAATTCGCGGTACGTTTTCGAATTCGATTTTGAGAGTGGCTTCGCGGCCCTGTGCCATCGAAAACGCGTTGAAGGATCTGTTTTAGTTAAGAGGATGTATTTGACGTCAAGCGGATGCGCTTTGAGTCTAAGCGCAAGCGTTTTGAGTTCAAGCTTTAGCTTGCTTTGACGATGGAAATTCGTGTCCCAGCATCAACGTCGAACCTCGGCCCGGGCTTCGACTGTTTCGGCCTCGCGCTGAAGTTGTATCTAACGGTGCGCGCTGAAGCTCGGCCTAAGCTTGGCGAGCCGTGTCGTGTAACAACTACCGGCGCGAAAGAAAACGAAGCCCTGCCGCGCAACGCGTCAAATCTGATCTATCGCGCAATGACGTTCGCTGCGCGTCGTGAAGGCGTGACGCTGCCGCCCGTTGAACTCGAAGTCCACAACGATGTTCCACTCGCGAGTGGGCTCGGCAGCAGTGCCGCGGCGATCGTAGCGGGCATCAAGTTGGCGTCACTTCTGACACAACATGAAATCGAGGATCAATCGATCCTTAACTACGCGACCGAGTTTGAGGGACATCCCGACAATGTTTCTGCGTCGCTGTGTGGCGGGTTTGTGATCAGTTGTGTCCGAAACGATCGCACTGTGATCACGACGCGGTTTTACTGGCCGTCGCAAGTACGCGTTGTCGTCGTTTCGCCGCACTCACAACTCCCGACACACGTTGCGCGTGCGGCTTTGCCGCGCACGGTGAGTCGGTCAACAGCAGTCCATAACCTGCAACGGACAGCGCTGTTTACGGCTGCTCTCGCTCAGGAGAAATTCGATTTGTTTTGGGAAGCGATGTGCGATCAGTTGCACCAGCCGCAACGAGAATCGCTGGTCCCGGGCTTGGCGGAAGCGCTGGCGCTGCCGAAGATGGACGGGTTGTTGGGTGTCGCACTGAGTGGCGCCGGCCCGAGCATTCTTGCTCTTGTCACCGATCATGCTGACGAGATCGGCGCACGTCTCGCAAACTGTTTCACTACGCACAAAATAGAATCAACAACTCGAATACTCGACGTCGACAACGACGGCGTGCGCTTACTTCAATAACTTCACGAGCCGAAACACCGGATAACTCGCCGCCAGCAAAGCCAACGCATAAAGACTGTTCGTCCGGTCCGCATAAACCGCGCCCGCCAAAAACAACACCGATCCAACCAGCGCCAATCCCGGCGTCAGCGGATAACCCCACGCGCGGTACGGCCGCGGCGTGTCTGGCTCCCGAAAGCGCAGCACAAACAGCGAGATGAACGAGAGTATGTAATTCGCAACGAAGAAAAACGCGCAAATGATGATGACGCGCTCAAACGTCTGCGCTAAAAGGATGAACAGCACCGCAACTGCCGCGCTCAAAAAGAGCGAAACCGTCGGCGTGCCGCCTGTGTTCACAACGGCTGCTCGTTCCGTGAATAAACCGTCGCGGCTCATCGCGAAAATCACGCGCGTCGCCATGAGATGAAGCGCGTTGATCGCGCTCAGCATCGAGACGATCGTGATGCAGCGGAAGATCGTGTCGCCGTACTGACCGAAGATCGCGTTTGCTGCGTCACCGGCCGGAAACTCGCGCCCCGCGATTCCCGAGATCGGCAACACGTAAAGCAACGCGATGTTAACCAGCAGATAGATCGCCGCGATCGTCAACACGCCGCCAAGCAACGAGCGAGGAATGTCGCGTCCGGGATGCTGCACTTCTTCGGAGAAATAGATCACGCCGGCCCAGCCGTCGTAGGTATAAATCGCCGCCTGTAGTGAAGTGACAATCGCGACGATCGTCACGGTTGAAGTCGAATAAGTTTGCGAGCTGGTGAGCGCGCCGCCACCGCCTCCGAGAATGAACGCCGCTGCGATCAACACAAAGAACGCGAGCGCTTTCAGCAGACTCGTGATGTTCTGGATCGTGCTGCCCCAAACGATGCCGTGCCACTGCAACACCGCGAAAACGATCGCGACCGTTGCGGCGACCGCTGGTCCCTTGCCGTTCAACGCGGGAATCAACGCTCCCGAAAACGTTCCCACAACAAGCGCCACCGCCGCCGTCGATCCACACGACGAAATCCAGTCGCTCCAACCGACGATGAAACCCGCGTACTCGCCGAGCGCGTAACGCGCGAAAACATACTGCCCACCCGAACGCGGAATCAGCGTCCCTAGCTCTGCGATCGAGATCGCCCCGAGCAACGCGTACAGTCCACCCAACACCCACACGCCAAGAAAAAGCCACGGATGCGGAAGCTGCTCGGCGATCTGTCCGGGCGCCCGAAAAATCCCGGCCCCAATGGTATTCCCAATAATGACCGCCAACCCAAACCCCACCCCGAGCACACGCAACAAATGCCCTCGAGATTTAGTCAGCGGAGTTGTTGTGGAAGTCTGCAAGCGTCGTAATATGAGCCACAAAGAGGCACAAGAAGCACAAGAGGCACAAGAATTTTTCTACATTTGTGCCTCTTTGTGGCTGTTCAGGTCCGCATGCAGCAAGCGATGAAACAGGTGTTCGCCGGCTTCGCGGCGGACGGAGAGACGCCCCGACGTGTAGGCGCGGGAGTTTAGACCGCGCTGGACCGATTTGCAGATGGCGACGTCTTCGTCCTGAATGCGTTGGCCCACCGCGACGCTCGCGGCGTTGCGCTCACGCGCCTCTTCACTGACCACATCCGGAAAGTAGAAGTCGAAGATCACTTCCGTTTGGTCCACACCGCGCGGTATGACGAGGTTCGTGTCCATCACGCCGTCGTACCAGTTGATCATGAAGTTCGGATAAATCCAGTAGTAAAGCGCGCGGTCGCCTTTGCGCACCGCGCCGGTCTGCGCTTCGGCGCCTTCGGTCACGATCGGGCTCCACTGCAAACAATGCCGCGTGCCGTTTTCGATCTGGTAATTACTGTAGTCGAGCACGCTGTCGAGACCTTTGTGCAGGTACGGCACGTGGTAACCACCGTCGAGATAGTTGTCGACGAACACTTTCCAGTTGCAGTCGAAATGGTAATGACGGCGTTCGAACCAGTGAAGATCCGTGACCTGAATCCGGCTAATCTCTTCAACCAGTTCGCTGGTTAGAAACTCTTCAATCGAAACCGCGCCGCCCTGCACGAGTTTTACGAAAACCCAGTTTTCCCACTCGGCGATCTCTACTGACACCAAACCGTTGCGCGCGCGATCGAAATCACACACGCCCGTGAAATCCGGCGTGCCTTTCAACTCGCCCTCGAGCGAATAGGTCCAGCCGTGATACGGACAACGCAGTTGCGCCGCCTTGCCTTCGGGCTCGGTCATCACCGCCGCCGCATGGTGGCGGCAAACGTTGAAGAAACCGCGCAGCACGCCGTCCTGTCCGCGAACGACGACGATCGGTTCACCAGCGATGTCTGTCGTGACGTACTGGCCCGGCTGGCTCACCTGGTCCAAACGACCCGCCAGTTGCCACGTCTTTGAAAAGACAGTTTGGAGTTCGAGTTCGTAAAGGTTCTTATCGACGTACCACGAACCAGGAATCGTCGATGCGAGCGGCAATGGAGCAATCGGGTCGTATTGATCGACGATAGACATGAATTTATGCAACCGGGGTTGCAGTCTTGCGCTTGGGATTGAAAAACGGCGTCTTCACCACGGTCGCGCGCACCTGATGCCGCACCGCTTCGACCGTGATCTCGAATTGCAGCCGCGTGCCCGGACGCGTGTACTCACGCTTTACGGTCGCGAGCGCAATCATCTTTTTCAACGTCGGCGACCACGTGCTCGTCGTGGCTTTACCGACCTGCATGCCTTCCTTGTAAACCGGAACCGCAACGCGCGAAGCCATCGGCGAAACCGACGGCGGCAAACCGACGGCTTCATAAAGACCCTCGACCTGTGGCCAGTCGATCTCGAGTCCAACGATCTCGCGCGC
>DATELP010000205.1:0-2949 GCA_035276425.1 Pyrinomonadaceae bacterium | reverse complement strand
GATCTGGATCGATCCGGCGAGCGACATGTTTGTCGTGTTTTTGAGTAATCGCGTGCATCCGGACGGGAAGGGCGATGTTGGACCACTGCGCGGGCGAGTCGCTTCGATCGTCGCCGGTTCGGTGACTGATACGGCGGTGGTCGAACGCGCGCGCGAGCAGTCTGCGAATTATTACTCCGAGGTGGTCAAGGCCCTGCGGCAGTTTGCTTTTCGCGACGAGGGATCCGGGAGCTCGGTAAAAGTGCTGACGGGCATCGACGTGCTCGAGCGCGACAACTTCAAACCGCTCGCCGGACTGCGGCTCGGTCTCGTCACCAATCACACCGGACGAAACCGCGAAGGACGCCAAACGATCGACGTGCTCAACAAAGCATCGAACGTCAAACTCGTCGCGCTCTTCTCGCCCGAACACGGCATTCGCGGCCTCGCTGATGAAAACATTTCGGATTCAAAAGACGACGCCACCGGGCTGCCGATTTTTTCTTTGTACGGTGAAACGAGGCGGCCCAAGGCGGAGCAACTCAAAGATCTCGACGCGCTCGTCTACGACATCCAGGACGTCGGCGTGCGTTTCTACACTTACATTTCAACGCTCGGTTACCTTCTCGAAGAAGCCGCCAAAGTGAAGCTGCCGGTCTACGTGCTCGATCGTCCGAATCCGATTGGCGGTGTCGACGTGGACGGCCCGATTGCCGACACCGACAAGCTCTCGTTCATCTCGTATCACACGATTCCGACGCGACATGGTTTGACCGTGGGTGAGTTGGCCCAACTCTTCAACAAGCAGCGCAACATCGGCGCCGACGTGCGCGTGATCAAGATGGAAGGCTGGCGGCGCTCGATGTGGTTTGATGAAACGAACCTGATGTGGATCAATCCGTCGCCGAACATGCGCAGCCTGACGGAAGCGACGCTTTATCCGGGCGTCGGATTGTTGGAGACAACGAACGTGTCGGTCGGACGCGGCACTGACACGCCGTTTGAGATCGTCGGTGCGCCGTGGATTCAGGGCGACAAGTTGGCGGATTATTTGAACCAGCGCGGTATTCCCGGTGTTCGTTTTGTGCCGCTTCGTTTCACGCCGAAGGCGTCTGTGTTTAAAGATGAGCAGTGCGGTGGCGTGAACATCATCGTCACGGATCGCGTTGCGTTTCGGCCGTTGTTGACGGGGATCGAAATGGCGCTGGCGTTGCGAAATCTGTATCCGAACGATTGGAAGATTGATAGTTATCTACGGCTGCTGGTGAACGCCGACACGTTGGAACGGATCAAGCGTGGCGAGAGCGCGCGAGATATCGTGGCGTCGTGGAATGTGGGCTTACAGGAGTTTCGGCGCGCTCGTGCGGAGATCCTGCTCTACAATTAGTTCCGCCTTCATCCATTTGCGTACTGAGTTGATCAGATAGATCTCATCGGCGTTTTTAAATTCTTCGACCGTAATCACGCGCTCCTTGATCGATCCGTGTTCCAGCAGTTCTGCGCGAAAAGTGCCTGGCAATAAACCGCAACTCACCGGTGGCGTGAACAGTTGACCGTCGAGTTTCACCACTACATTGGCGATACATGATTCGGTGACTTCGTTTCGCTCATTCCAGAAAATTACGTCGTCTGAGTAATTTCTATTTGTGGTTTTGTGAAAGAGAAAACGATCGGAGTTGTCGACGGGAGTTGTTGCGAGCGAAACTCGTTTAGGTTCAGAGTGATTGATAATGGGAGAGGTTTCGGTTGTGAGGCGTCCGTCTTTTCGCAGGGTCAGCTTTAGTTTGGCCTTTTGGACGGGGATATGGGCCAAGATTTCGTGAAGCGCCTCTTCTTTAAAATTAAAACCGAAATAAGATGCAGAAGCTTTGAGCCGCTCGATATGTCGCTCAAGCAGAAAAATCTTGCCGTCCTCGACCAGCATCGATTCAAACAACTCAAACTCAACCGGCTTGGTTTGCAGAAACCTGCTCTTCACCAGACACTCTTCATACTCACCAGCCGCAGTCGAATCGATCGTGACCCCACCGCCAACACCAAACGTCGCCACACTCGTTTGCGTGTCGATCACAACCGTGCGGATCGCGACGTTGAAGATGCAATCTCCGCCGGGACGCAAGATCCCGATCGCACCCGTGTAGACGCCGCGCGGGAAACGTTCGAGCTCGCGAATGATCTGCATGGTGCGAATTTTTGGCGCGCCGGTGATTGAGCCACACGGAAAGAGCGCGCTCATCAGTTCCACCAGACTCGTGTCCGGGCGCAACGTCGATTCAACCGTCGACGTCATCTGCCACACGGTTTCAAATCTTTCGATGTCAAACAGCGAAGTTGTCTGCACGGTTCCCGGAACGGAGACTTTCCCGAGATCGTTTCGCAGCAGGTCCACGATCATCACGTTCTCGGCGCGGTCTTTTCGCGACCTGCGCAACCATTCAGCATGTTCACGATCTTCCTCAAGCCAGCGCCCGCGAGTTTTCGTGCCTTTCATCGGTCTCGTCACCACGCGATCGCCGGAGCGCGAGAAAAACAGTTCGGGTGACAAGCAGAGGACTTTGTAACGATCCAGATCGAGATACACCGAATACGGCGCGCCTTGCGCGACGCACAGTTCGCGATACCACGCGTAAGCATCGCCGCTAAGGTTGGAAGTTAAGGGGAATGTGTAGTTGACCTGGTAAGTGTCGCCGGCCGCGATCAACTCCCGAACCCTACTCACGGCAGACTCAAATTCTTTTTGATCAATCCCGGCTTTCCATCCGTGTGAAACAAACTCGCCGCTCGTATGTGCCACGGGTTCGTGGGCGTTTCCAAACACGCCTGCCCACGCCAACGGAAACTCGCCCGGCTCGTGCGTCGTCAACGCAGCATCAAACGCAGTCGCAGCCTCATAAGCGATCATCACCGCCACGTAAGCCCCCGCTCGCGCTCGTTCTTCCGCAAACGCCAGCACCGACAACACCTCGTCGA
>DATELP010000204.1:0-31020 GCA_035276425.1 Pyrinomonadaceae bacterium | reverse complement strand
CGTACAACGAATAGATCGGAAGCCCAGTCGCATCGTCTTTTGAATCCGATACATTTTCGTCGGCGAGTCCGCGAATTCCGTGTTCGGGCGAGAACAGCGCGACGAGTTTGACGCCGGGCGCTTTGTTGAGAACGTCGATCGTCTGCCGTCCTTCGCGATTGCGTCCGGTGTGGTTCGTAACCAGCCCTACGCGCATCCCGGCGAGCTGCTTGAAATTGTCGCGCTCGAGCACGTCGATGCCCGTCAACACTTTTACTGACGTCGCCGTGCCTTCGGTTCGCGAAGCAAACTGCTGTAGAGCCCTGATGGTTTCGGCGTAATAGTTCGCCGATTGCTCACGCGCGTGTTGGGCCACACTTGCATCCGTAATCGCGCCGGCGACGATCGAAGCGACGCGTCCGCGCAATGGTCCAACGTCGCCTTTGCCATCCGGATGAACTCGATTACTCAGAAACACGACAAACATCTGACTCGACGGATCGATCCAGAGCGACGTGCCGGTGAAACCCGTGTGCCCGAACGAACCGAGAGGAAAGAGTTCGCCGCGATTAGTGGAGAAACTGCTGTTGATGTCCCAACCAAGACCGCGCGTGGCGCCGGTGTTCGAGACGAGGCGCGGCCGAGTCATCTCGGCCACGGATAGCCCGGACAAAACACGGACGCCGGAGTATTCGCCGCCATTGAGAATCATTTGGCAGTAGATGGCGAGGTCTTTCGCAGTCGAAAACAAACCAGCATGTCCGGCAACGCCGTCCATTCGATACGACGTCGGATCGTGTACCTGCCCGCGCAACCAAACATCGCCCTCAGCGCCGATGTTCGACGCCGTGTCTCCCAGATAACTCATCTGCCCGCGCCGCTTTTCCGTCGGCGCAATGCGTGCTCGCAAACTCGCCGCGGGACGAAAGCCGGTGTCGTTCATGTGCAGCGGTTGAAAGATGTTCTGCTTCGCAAACTGATCGAGCGGCATTCCACTCACCCGCTTCACGACTTCGCCAAGCGCGATGAAGCCGATGTCGCTGTAAACAAAACGAGTGCCCGGCGGATTGCGCAGCGGCTCCTTGATCAATCGCTTGATTGCTTCGTCGTAACCGGTCCAACGTTCGCGCAGATCGAAATCGGGCGCGTAACCGGAGCGATGAGTCAGGAGTTGTTCGATCGTGATGCCGTCTCTTCCCTCGCCTTTGAGTTCGGGAATGTAAACCGAAACCGGATCGTTGAGCCGCACCTTTCCACGCTCGAGGAGGATCATGATGCTCGTCGCAGTGGCGACGACTTTCGTGAGACTCGCGAGATCGAAGATCGTCTCCGGAGTCATCACTTCCCGCGCAGGCTCAACCGCGCGAGAGCCGTAAGTCTTCTGCCAAATGATGCGGCCTTTGCGGCCGACTAAAACCACCGCACCCGGAAGTCGGTGTTTGCCGATCTCGTCCTTAATAACAGAATCCATCCGCGCCAGCGCCACGGACGACACGGATTCTGTTTCCGGTTTTGCGAGCCGCAGTTGCGCAAACGCCGGTTGCGCAACCAGCAGGAGGATCAATAAGAGTCGCAGCATCTACTTGGTCGCCTTCACTTGGATTCCGGTTCCACGCGGATACAAACCCGGCAAAGAGATCGGTAACTTTCCGGTGATGTCGATCTCGCCCGCCAGCGCGCGCGCCACGGCGTTTTGCAGACTCGGCATGTCGCCGTACGCGACGAGGTACGTTCGCAAACCGGGAAAACTTTGCAACAGGTATGGATTGCCAAAACTGATCCCAATGATTGGTTTCTTCGCTGCGATCACCGCCGACAACGCGCGAGCTCCCGGTTCCGGTATTCCAACGCTCGAAACCTGACCCGATCGAACACGGCCGTACAACGAAGCCAGCACCAAATCAGCGGCCGTGGCGCGCTCGATCGCTTTTTGCACATCCTGCGGACTCGATCGTTCGTCGAGCACTACGGTTTCAACTTTCACACCGCTGCCATTGAGTCTCGCGATGAACGGATTCGCGATCCACGTTCGATCGTCACCATTCGTGACCGCGAGATTGAAGATCTTCGTTTCTGGTTTCAGATCTTTGAGCGGGACGAGTTTGTCTTCGTCGCGAACGAGTGTGACTGCGTGTTCGGAAATCTCAGCGGCGAGTTTCAACACATCTTTGCTGCCGACAAGACGATCGATCGTGTCAACGGGCGTGAGCCGCTGTTCCACCAGTCCGAGATCGTACTTCGCAGCCATTATCTTGCGCGCCGATTCTTCCACGCGCGTCTCGCTAACGCGTCCACTCTTCACCGCATCGCGCACACCGCGAAACGCAGCGTCAACATCAGCAGGCTTCAGCAGCATGTCGGCGCCCGCTTCGAGCGCGCGCACCGCCGCTTCTTCGGGCGTGAAGTAAATCGTTAGTCCACTCATGCTAAGCGCGTCCGTGACGATCAGTCCGGGGAACTTGAGATCGTTGCGCAGAATGTTGCCCATTACCGGCGACATCGTCGCGGGCATCGTTGCTTTCTCGTCGATGATCTCGCCCGCTTCGTCTGTGTCGATGGCTCTGCCTTTGACCGTGCGCGGCAACGGCTTGATCGCGGTGGAATCGATTTGCGGCAACGCGATGTGGCCCACCATCACGGAAGCTATGCCGGCATTGATCGACGCTTGAAACGGAACGAACTCGACGTTGTTGAGACGAGCGCGGCTGACGTTGATCTCCGGCAAGCCGCGATGGGAATCGACGGCAGTGTCGCCGTGACCGGGAAAGTGTTTGGCAGTCGCGATCGCGCCCGCGGCTTGTGCGCCTTCGGTGAACGCGGCCGCGAAGCGGGCTACGTCAGCCGGGTCTTCGCCGTAGGAACGAACATTGATCACCGGATTTGCGGCGTTGTTATTGATGTCGACAACAGGTGCGAAAATCTGTTGGATACCGAGCGCGCGAGCTTCACGCGCAGTGATCTCGCCCTGGCGTCGCGCGTAATCGGGATTGCCGGTCGCGGCGACGGCCATGTTCCACGGAAAGTTCACCGTGTCGTCGAAACGCATTCCCGCGCCGGCTTCGAGGTCCGCGGAAATCAAGAGCGGGTACTTCGCCAACTGCTGCATTCGATTGACGAGGATTACGGATTCGTAAACCGGACCGCGAAAGAGAATTATGCCGCCGACTTTGTTGTCTTCGATGTGGTGTTTGAGCGCGCGATACGCGTCGGATTCCTGGTTGAGAAAAGTCGCGTTGACGCCGACCGAGATCAACTGACCGACCTTCTCGTCCAACGACATCCGGCGCAATTCTTCGTTGGCCCACTTCAGCGCGGCGGACGTCGGTTGGCGTTTGAACGCGACGACCTTCGGCGCTTTGACGAGCGCAGCCTCCTGCGTCCGCACCGGCAGCGCCGCGAGCGCCAGTAACAACAAGACCAACACAGAAGAAAGACAACGATTCGCTCTAAACCTCATTCAAGCTCCAATTCCTGTTTCAGCGTTTTGAGTTCAGCCTTTAGGCTGCTGCTTCAGAAGCAAGCTAAAGCTTGAACTCAAAATGAGTTCGCTAATCTTCAGTAGCAACTGCGGGTGATAACTCGTCGCGCGTCTCGGCGGGCGCGGGCCGGAAGACAAAACTCGCGAGCCACGCCACCACAAACGTAATCAAACTGCCGATGAACACGTACCACGTCCACGCGATCTCCTTCCGCACAAAAAACACGTAAAGCATCACCGCAAGACTCGCGAGCATGCCGATCAACGCGGGGGCCTGACTGACACGACGCAAGAACGTGCCGACCAGAAACACGCCGAGTATCGGTCCATTGATCAGCGAAGCAATCGAGAGCGCCATGCTGAGCGCCGATCCCGGCTGATTCCTGACCGCCAACGCCACCCCGATCTGTATTACTCCCCAGATCAGCGTCAGCACGTGCGAGACTTTCAAATAGTGCTTGTCACTGCGCCCCTGACGAAACGGTTTGTAGAGATCGTTCACTGCCGTCGCCGCGATCGAGTTGAGCGACGACGACATTGCCGCCGCGAAGATCGCCGCCACTACCAACCCCGAAAGTCCACTCGGCATGTGTTTGGTGATGAAGTCGGGGAAAACCCGATCGCCGCTGGTGAACTGTGCCGTGTCGGGATAGTAGAAGGCGAAGAGCAGCACACCGATGAACAAAAATCCGATGAACTGGGCCAACACGATCGCGCCGCTGGTCAGCAACGCGACGGTCGCGTGCCGAGGGCGGTCGGTGCAGAGATAACGTTGGACCAGATACTGATCGGTGCCGTGCGTGCTCATCGTCAGAAAACAACCGCCGATGAGTCCCGACCAAAAGGTGTAGGTTTTCGTGTAATCGAAAGCGAAGTCGAACAATGAAAACTTGCCGAACTGACTCCCGAGCGCCATCGCACCCGCCAGTCCACCGTCAATCGAATTGATCAGTACGACCGCAGCGGCGATCGCGCCTGCGATGTAGATTCCGAGCTGAACTACCTCGACCCAGATCACCGCTTCCATGCCGCCGAAGTAAGTAAAGATGATCATCGCGAGTCCGATCACGACGATCGAGACGATGGTCGCCATCGCGATTGATTCGGGGCTCGCGTTCGGTTGAAACGATGCGTAGACCGCTGCCAGCACGATCGCCGTCAGCAAAAGACGGATGCCATCGGCGATGTTACGCATCACGACAAACAGCGATGCGGCCAGCATTTTGATCTTGCCGCCGAAGCGCCGATCGAGAAGCTGATAGACGGTCAATAGTTCGCCACGGAAGTAAGACGGAATGAAGAGTATCGAAATGACGATGCGTCCGAGCAGGTAACCGAAGACGAGTTGCAGAAACTGAAAATTGCCGCCGCGAGCGAAAGCAATTCCCGGCACGGAGATGAAAGTGATCGTCGACGTTTCGGTAGCAACGATGGAGAACGCGACCGCCAACCACGGCACGGATCGATCGCCGAGAAAGTAGTCGCTGGTCGTCTTCTGCTTGCGTCCAAACCAGGTGCCAAACAGGACAATCCCGATGAGATAACCGAAGATGATAATGAGATCGAGAGCTTTCATCCGTGTCGGTCTGTGTTACTCCGTGGCCGATCTGATCCGCTGCACCGCATCCGGAACCTTCCAACCAGACGCTTCGAGGGCCTGCGATGCATCCGCAAAATTCCTTCCCGTTTCGGCCATAACAATGCGCACCGCGCGGTCCCGCAGTTTTACGTTACGCGCCTGCAAGTTGGACATGCGATTGCCGCTCACATATCCAAGTCCAACCATGGTCGCCGTCGAGATCATGTTGAGGACCAGCTTCTGCGCTGTTCCGGCCTTGAGCCGGCTTGAACCCGTCAACACTTCTGGTCCAACAACGGGAACGATGCTGAGTTCAGCCGCACGAGTGATCGGTGAATCTGGAACGCACGTCAAACCGATCGTAAACGCACTGAGCGAACGCGCGTAAGTCACTGCGCCAACTGTGTACGGCGTCTTTCCCGAAGCTGCGATACCAACGACGACGTCTTTGCCGGTCAAACCGCGTTGCTGCAAATCGTTGCCGCCTGCGTTCGCATCGTCTTCCGACGCTTCAACCGCGCGATGACACGCATCATAACCGCCCGCTATCACACCCTGGACCAACTCGGGCGACACACCAAACGTCGGCGGACACTCCGATGCATCGAGCACGCCGAGCCGTCCCGACGTCCCGGTGCCGACATAAAACAATCTTCCTCCAGAACGTAACCGCGCAACAGTTTCCTCAACCGCTTTCGCAACGTTATCGAGAACGAGATGCACCGCCGCCGCGACCGTCGCGTCTTCCGCGTTCATCAGCTCAACGATCTCGCGTGACGATTGCGAACTGAGATGCTGCGACCGTGGATTTTCTTGTTCGGTGATCGGAAGTGCTTCTTGTGCTTCTTTGTGGCTCAAATTTTGTGGCTCAAACCGCGAGCGCAACCTGATTGATGCGTTCACGCGCCATTCTAGCTGCCGCAACCGCCGGAGCGAAGTGCGGCGGCTCAAAATACGCGCGCGGCGCAACCCGGCTCACCTCTGCACGCAGCGGATCGAGCATCAGATCGCCCGCCGAACGAAACACGCCGCCGACATACGCAACTTGAAAGTGCTCGCGTTCCATCTGCAAGTGACGAATTACCGCAACCGCCGCCATGCCGAGTTCGGTGCCGCCATCAGCGACGATCTGCAACGCCACCGGATCTCTTCGTTTGGCGGCATCGACCACGTCGCGACCAAAACCCGCCAAGCGTTCATTCGTGATCGTGGGTGCGTAGATCGCAGTTGTCAGGTCGTCAGGATCGGTGACGTGAAAGTAGCCGCAGGCCAACTCAGTTAACAACGTTTTTGGACCACGGCCATCGGAAGCATACGCAACGGCCCGCAACGCACGTCGTGCGAGCCACGCGCCACCACCTTCATCACCCGCAATCGGTCCCCAACCGCCCGCGCAAAAACGTTTGCTGCGCGCGTTGATGCCGCAGCAGATCGATCCGGTGCCGGCGATCACGACCAGCCCGGGCGCGCCGTCAGTCGCACCGTACAAAGCGATGTTTGCGTCGGTCACGACTTCGATCTCGCCAATGCCGAGTGGCATCAGTGTCTCGCGCATGCGTTCGCGCAGCTCACGTCGCCGGGCGCCAGCAAGTCCTATTTGCGCCGCGATAAGATCTCCACGACGTATCTTTGCCGCGGCGCACGCGCCATCAATTGCTTCACGGACGGCCGCCGCCGCGCCCGCGATACCCACGCGCAACGGATTGGATGGACCAGCGAGACCTTCGCCGAGTACGCGTTGTTGGGCATCCATGATGACGGCCTCAGTCTTCGTGCCACCACCATCGACACCCACGACCGAATTTTGCGTGTGCAAGCGTCTGGCTGGAGAAAGATCTGCTTTGCGTCGGTCTGTGCTCACAATCGGGGCTCGGCTGGTCCAGAAAACACTGGAAACATTTTCGACTATTTTAGGAGTCAGTGATTTATAATCCAAACTAAAAGATTTTATTATTCCGATAACCTGTCTTGATATGTGGAGTCTGCCGTGGAAATTCGACAACTGAGGGCCTTTGTGGCCATTGCGGAAACAGGCACTTTTACAGCGGGCGCGTTGCGGGTTCATGTGACCCAGGCCGCGATCAGCATGCAGATCAGACAATTGGAGTCTGAAATCGGCGCGCGCGTGTTTGTCCGTGCACCGCGTCACGTGATTTTGACCGAAGCGGGCGAACAACTGTTGCGGCGCGCGCGGCACATCCTGCGCGAGCACGACGCGGCGTTGGATGAGATCGCGGAACTAGCCGGCGCCGAACGAGGACGATTGCGAATCGGGAGCGCGTCAGCGATGGTGTTGACGGAACAACTACCGGCGATTCTTAAGGAGTTACGCAAGCAGCATCCGGCGGCAGAAATCTCGGTCACTTCAGGGACCAGCGAAGTGCTTGTGGATCAGATTCTCGCGGGTGAAGTGGACATCGCGTTTGTTTCGCTTCCGGTGGATGTTCGCGGCATAAAGACAGAACGGCTGAGCGAGGATCAACTCGTGGCGATCGCGTCGCCGCGGCACCGGCTCGCCAAGCAACGCACGATCGATGCTTACACACTCGCCGGTGAACGATTGATTCTCGGCGAACGCGGCGGCAACACGCGCCGTTTGATCGATCAATTTTTTGCGCAGGCTGGTGTGACGCTTCGTGTCGCGATGGAGTTGAGCCGCCAGCAAGCGATCAAACGGATGGTTGAAGAAGACATGGGTGTCGGCATCGTGCCGCTGCAATCGGTGAAAGAGGAAGTTGAAAAAGGGAGATTGATTCGCTGGTGGATTGAAGGCGCGCAGATCAATTGGGAGTTGGGGATCGCGCAGTTGAGCAACGGTTACGATTCACCGATCATGCAGAAGTTCGTGTCGCTCGCGCACAGGAATTTTTTGAGCGAGCCAGCGACGAAAGTTTTGGCCACAAAAGGCACAAGAAGCACAAAAGGCACAAGAAAACCAGGGAGAGAAAAGTAGTCTGCCACTTGTCCACCTTTCTTGTGCCTTTTGTGCTTTTTGTGGCTTTTTGTGGCTCTAGTTGAGGGCTTTGATTAACCTTTCGATATCGTCTTCGTTGTTGAAGAAGTCTGTGGCTACTCTGAGCCCTTGAGACTTTTCGGTGACGTAGACTTTTTGACTCGCGAGTTTGCTGACTACCTCTGCTGGATTCTCGGCTGCGACTAGTGTTTCCGCTGAGCGATATTCTTCGCTGTTCAGCGGCGACAACACTTTCCAACCAGCTTCACTTAAACGCTCCGTTAATCTGCGATTGAGTTCCAGCACACGGGCTTCGATGTGCGCAGGTCCAATCGTTTGCATCATCTCGATCGAAGCACCGAGCGCGAAGATGCCGGCGAAGTGCGGACAACCGAGTTCGCTTCGTGATGAAAGATCGTGACGCAGGTGTACTTCATTGTTTCGCATCGCATACGGATCCTGAACGCTGAGCCAACCGATCGTTCGTTGATGCGACGCGGCCTGAAGCTCGCGACTCAAATAAACAAAACCCGAACCATACCCTGAACGCATCCACTTGTGGCCCGTCGAACACAACGCATCGATCTTCATCCGCTTCACATCGATCTCAAACGCGCCCGCAGCCTGGCTCGCGTTGACTACAAAAACATGCCGTCCTTTGCTGTTTCCCAACTCTTCAAGATTCGAACGAAAGCCATTTGAAAACTGCACGTAACTCATCGAGATGACGCCGGTGCGCACGTTCATCGCAGCGCTAAAATCCTCCGGTCTCACAACACCCTCAACTGACTTCACAAGATGAACGGGAATGCGCCGGTGCATCCACGGAATCGTCGTCACCGGAAACTCGAGATCGCACGAGATAACCTCACCATGCTTCTCCAGCGCGTCGACGATCACATTCATCCCGCTCGACGTGTTCGTCGTAAATCCGATCTCATCCGGCTCGGCATTGATAAACTGCGCGACCTGCTTCCGCACTTCCTCACGCTTTTCAAGCCACTGATCCCAGTGCAGATCTCCATCCTTCATCATCTGCTCGTAATACTGCGCACCCGCTTCAGCCGTCGACCTCGCGAGCGGCCCCGCCGCAGCAGTGTTGAGGTAGACAGAATTATTCGTGACCGGAAACTGCTTCCGGATACTGGCCCAATCGATCATATCGATTCCTTGTACGTCTCGAGGTTTTGCTGAAATTTTTGTAACAGCCGCGACTTGAGGGTGTTTGATTGGAGTTCTCTCTCGGGCATGGGGTGCCACTTGCCGGGAATCAGGATCTGCGAGTCGATGAAGGCGTCAATCACTTCCTGTAGGCCGTCGATCTTGATCTTGTCTTTCATCGCGATCACTTCTTCGATGATCCACGTTATTGCATCACCGGTAATGCGGTGCCGGTGATTGATTACCGCCGAGCGCTCCTGCAGGGTCTTCAACACCATGTCGAACGGTCCACCGAGCGCGGCGACGAGTCTAAGATAACAGGCTTGCAGGTTTTTCACCTGCGCGGAGCGCGCGGCCGTCAGCTTGAGATCTTTTCGGCCAACGTACGACGCCGCCATCGTGCGCAGAAAGATCTCTTCAGGCATGTACGCACTCTCATCATCGGCGCGGCTGATCGTTTGCGCCACGTAATAAGACGGCAAGTGGCGCAGCAGATTGCGAATGAGAAACACGGGATTGTGCGTGAAGCCGTCGGGGAGTTTTTCGATGCCACGCGCGACTTTGCGATCCTCGAAGTAACTCAGACTGCGATCGAAATCGCGAATCTCCTTCTGCGCGTTCTGCATCAGGTAACCGATCTGCTCCGCAGTGAAACCAATGCGCCAGAGCATGCGCTGATCTCGTTCGCTCGCAAATGCTTTATCAAACAGGCCGAGACACTTCGCGTTCTTGAACGACTCCAGTGTCTTCTTCGTGCCCGTTTCGACGAAATCCATCACCTGCGCGAAGACCTGGACCAGTGTTCTGGCCCAACCACGCTGTTCCGCGAGCGACGCCGAATAGCGATCGACGTCCTTGTAACGATACTTGTCGTGCTTCGCGGCAAACTGGCGAATCGATCCGTAATCGAGTATCGCGCCACTCGCGAGCATGTTGTCGCCGTCCCACGAGAGCCAGTTGAAGATGTACTCTTCTTCGAGCAGCGCCGCGAGCTTCGCGTAAGAGCGTGCGAAGTAGTCGAGCGCGGTGGTGTAGCGCAGTTTCGGATCGTCCGGCATTTGCCAGAAACCGTTTTCGATCTCGCGATCGATGAAGTAGTCGACCGAGGCTTTGAGCTCTTCGTGCCGGGCCTGTTTGAGATAACGAAACATGTGAGCCGGCCTGATGAGGTTCGGCGCAGTGCGCACGCCGATCGAAGTTCCGTCTGGATAAGCGATGACGGTCAAACAACGTTCGGTAGGAATGCCTTGTCGATAAAAGATCTCCGACATGACTGCGCTGCCAAGCATTTCGTCTAACTCGGCGAGTCCGGATGAGTAACTGCGCGTGAAGTCGCCGGTAGCGATCGCGCCGTTTGCCTCCTGCGCGCCGGGACTGAGGATTGTCGCGCCGGTGCCGCGACTCGAGATGTCGAAGGTCAGATCGTCGCTCTTCACATATCCATTCCAGATGCTGCGGCCATCGCCGGAAGTCTTGCCTTGCTTGTTGCGATGTTGCGTCTGGAGATAACGCGTCGCCATGTAAGCGTTGGGCTTGATCGTTTCGGGTGGAAACTTCTTGCCTTGTTCGAGATCGTATTCGTTGATGATCTGAAGCGAGAAGGTGTCGAGGATTATCTGTTCGAGTTCTTTGTTGATGCTTGGAGGATGATCAGCGGGGATGAGGCCCATCTCTTTCGCGAGCGGAAAGTTGAAATAGATGACACGACCCTGCGGGCGGTAGCGCGCCCGGTAATCGACATAACCATCCGGGCTAACATTCCGCCAGGGATGTGTACCGTCTACTTCCTGAAACTTCTCATACATATTGAGCGGTATGAGAATGGCAACTGCGGAAATTTTGCCACAAAGAGGCGCAAAAGTGGCAAATTATTTGCGTGGTGCTTTGCGTTTCTTCTTCGCGGGTTTGCGTGGTGAGAGCCACACGGTTGTTAGTGGAGGTAGATCGATCGCGTTGCCGGTTACGTTCAGGCTTGCGTTTCCGGAATAGTCTTTCGCGTCAGTATTGATAACGACGTCGTATTCGCCTTCGTGTGGAAAGTTGAGTTTGTACGCGGGACGAGGTACAGCGGAGAAGTTACCGATACAAATCAGTTCTCTTTCCGTCGCCGATGAACGACGCAGAAAAGCGACGATGTTTTCGAAAGCATTGTCGACGTCGATCCACTCGAAACCAGCAGGCTCGCCGTCGACTTCCCACAACGCGTTTTCACCCGCGTAAGTTTGATTCAGATCGTGAACCAGCTTTTGCACACCCGCGTGCAGCGGATCGTCCAACAAGTGCCAATCCAGACTCTCGGTCTCGGTCCACTCGCGCCACTGCCCAAGCTCACCGCCCATGAACAACAACTTCTTCCCCGGATGCGCCCACATGTACGCGTACAACGCGCGCAGCGTCGCGAACTTCTGTTCGTTCGTGCCCGGCATCTTGTTCAGCAACGAGCCCTTCATGTGGACCACTTCGTCGTGCGAGAACGGCAGGATGAAGTTTTCACTCCACGCGTAGATCAAACCAAACGTCAACTTGTTGTGATTGCCGGCGCGAAAGAGCGGATCGGTCTGGAAGTATTTCAGCGTGTCGTGCATCCAGCCCATGTTCCATTTGAAGTCGAAACCCAAACCACCGGTGTCAACCGGATGACTCACCGCGGGCCACGCAGTCGACTCTTCCGCGATCATCATGATGCCCGGACACGCGCTGTGCGTAACCTGATTGAGCTCTTTCAAAAACGAGATCGCGTCCAGGTTCTCGCGCCCGCCAAACTGGTTCGGCTCCCACTCGCCTTCGTTGCGGCTGTAATCGAGATAAAGCATCGAAGCGACCGCATCCACGCGCAGCCCGTCGATGTGAAACTCTTTGAACCAGTAAAGCGCGTTGGCTAACAAGAAGTTCCGCACCTCGTTGCGGCCGTAGTTGAAGATGTACGTGCCCCAATCGGGATGCTCGCCTTTGCGTGGATCGAGATGTTCGTACAACGCCGAACCGTCGAAACGCCCGAGCGCCCACGCGTCTTTGGGAAAGTGCGCGGGAACCCAATCCATGATCACGCCGATTCCCTGTTGGTGCAGGTAGTCGATCAGATAGCGCAGATCGTCAGGCTCCCCATAGCGCGCTGAGGGCGCGTAGTAGTAACTGACCTGGTAACCCCACGATGGTCCATACGGATGTTCTTTGAGCGGCAGAAACTCGACGTGCGTGAAGCTCATTTGCTTGACGTAGTTTGCGAGTGGTTCGGCCATCTCGCGATACGTGAAGGGGCGATTCTCTTCTTCGATTCTTCTACGCCACGAACCAAAGTGTACTTCGTAGATTGAAAGCGGCTTACGCCAGTGTTCGCGTCCGGCGCGCGCTTTGATCCACTTCGTGTCGCGAAACTTGTATTTGGAGTTATAGATTACAGACCCCGTGTTGGGCGGGGTTTCGGTGTGTTGCGCGTAAGGATCGGCCTTTTGAAACGTTTGACCGGTAGGCGTGCGAATCTCAAACTTGTAAAGCATGCCCGGCGTGAGTTTCGGAACGAACAACTCCCACACGCCGGAGTTACTCACGGTGTTCATCCGGTGCGAACTGCCGTCCCAACTGTTGAAGTCACCCACAACACTGACGCTCGCAGCTTGCGGCGCCCACACTGCAAAAGCAACTCCGCTCGTGCTTCCCTTTTTTGTGACGTGCGCACCGAGTTTCTTGTAGATCTCTTCGTGCTTGCCTTCGCCAAACAGATAGAGATCGATCTCACCGAGCGTAGCTTCAACCGGTTTGGTGTTTGCTTTTTTCATCGGAGAGCCGCAACTGACTCGACCAAACTCGCGAAGATCTCTGCGCCATTGCCTTTATCAGGCCGATTACTCTTCGCGTTCGCCAACAGTTCGAAAAATTCTTTGCGCGGAACGTCAAATCCCAACTGCTCCTGCAAATCGATCACGCGCGCTGCGTAGCGCAACACCTGGAGCGTCTCGATGCCTGCGAGATCTGAGAAGAACCAACCGCAGCTCGTAAACATCAACAACGCGCTGCGCTGCATTTCCAACAACTGAAACACTCGCTCACGCTCAGGTTCACTCAACCCGCGCAGAGCATGACGTGCTAAGAAGCCCGCTTTAGCTCGCGGCTCTAACAACACCGAAATGTAATCGTTTCGCGTGGCCCACGGATCGCGCAACAACTCACCCGCGCTACTCTCAAACTTCAACGCCGCATCATCACGCAAAAAGTTGAAAGCTAGCCGCAACGGATCTCGCCACGCCTGCGTCCAACCAGCTTCGCCGCCAGTGTGACAACCGCAATCGCGCGCCCAACGCCCAACCCCATGCGCGCAACTCCACGAACTTCCCTCGCCTTCGGGACCATTCTCGATCTCAACCACAGATTCCGCAGATTTCTTATCTAAATACTCACCGTAATTCGTGATCCAGAATCCCGCTTGCCGCGCCTCGACTCCCAACGCATGCGCCAAACCAAGATCGCCAAACTTGAAATGATGACCGTACGTCTCGCCGTCAGTCGCCACGTTAACGAGATCGCCTTGCTCTGCGGCCCGCAGAAAAAGTTCGACGAGTCCGCGGCTCGAAGTAAGCGCTTTTTCAAAAGCGATAGCTCGCGCTAGCGAACCGTCGTAAAAGAAAACCGCGATCGAACGTGTCGATCCGTCAGGATGTTCGAAGCGATACGCGCGCGTCGTATCGACTTTCCCACCACTCACGTCGACCCACTCGGAATCCACACGAACACGTTTCGCTTGTTCGGGCGCGAGAATCACGTAGCGAAGACCCTGTTCGATTAGTAGTGTGAGTGTTGCGTCGTTTGCCGCAGTCTCCGGCAACCACAACGCTTCCGGTTCGCGGCCGAAACGAAAACGAAAATCCGCGACACCCCAAACAACCTGCGTCAATCGATCGCGTTCGTTACACAACGGAAGAATCGCGTGACCGTAAGCCTGCGCGATCGCGTTGCCGTGTCCACCGCGTTGCACTGCGCTTTCGCGATCCGCACGTAGAATGTGTTGGTAAGTGTCGCTGTGGTGACGTTCGAGCCACGAGAGCAGTGTTGGACCAAAGTTGAAACTGATCCGCGCGTAGTTGTCGACCGCGGCATTCGGCGCGTAACTCTCGGCGTGGATGCGCTCGTTCCAATCGTGATACGGCGCCGCGCTTGGTTCTGCTTCGACTTCGCCTGTCCAGGGGTTCTCGCGAGGTGGCTGGTAGAAGTGCCCGTGAATTATTAAAGCTGTCATGCACCGACAGGATTACAGAAATTACAATTTTGTGAAAGCCAGCCGGGCAGCGCCGAGCAATCCCGCGTTGTCGCCGCATTCCGCGGCCGCGATTTTTACCTGTTGTGCGGTGACGCGCACGGCACGCTCGTTTACTTCCCGCTTCATGTCGCAGGCAAACAAATCCCATCCGTTCACCGCGCCGCCGGCGATGACAATGATTTCCGGGTCGATGATGTTGATTAGATTAGCGAGCCCGACGCCGAGGTACGTGCCGAATCTCTTGAAAACACTCAAAGCCAGTTCGTCACCAGCGCGGCCGGCGTCGTAGACTCGTTCAGCAGTCAGCTCTTCGCGATTCAACATAGATTGCGGAAACTGCGGCAGGTTATCGCGCGTCATGCGCACGATCGCAGTGGCCGACGCAAACAGTTCCAGACAACCGACGTTGCCGCACTTGCACTTCAAACCCGAAAACGGATCGACTGTCGTGTGTCCGATCTCACCTGCCGAGCCGTGCGCGCCACGCCACAACTCGCCGTCGAGAATCACACCGCCGCCGACGCCGGTTCCGAGCGTGACGCTGACAACATCGCGACACCCTCGCGCCGCACCCAACCACATCTCGCCGACAGCCGCGGCGTTCGCGTCGTTCTCCAACAACACAGGCCAGCCGAAGCGTTCTTCGAGCACTGCTTTTAAGGGAAAGTTCGTGAGTGACGGAAGATTCGGCGCCTGGACCACGACGGCGTTCTGGTTATCAACCGTGCCCGGCACCATGATCGAAACCGCTGCGATGCGGCGGCCGTCGTTGCTCCATTTGTCCGCCGCGGCGGCGAGCGCGTCGACAATCACGTCCGGCGAATCGCCACGCGGGGTTCGCTGTTTGACCTGATCGTGGATTTTTCCGGAACCGTCGACGAGTGCTATTCGGAGATACGTTCCGCCTAAGTCGACTGCAAATACCTGGTTCGCTAATTCGGATCTCTCACGCATGAAGCGTTTCAAATGGACTCTTCCACCGGTTCAAGTTGCAGTGCGTCTTCGTCTTTCTCACCGCGCGTCAGGTTTCTCGTGATCAACGTTCCGGCCACGATCGCCACGGCCAGGAAGAGTGCACCCACGGCCCACTCTTTAAAGATCAGTTTGCCAATGCCGAAAAGCGAGCCGTAGATCAGCGCGCAGCCGAGTATCCAGTTAACAAACTGCAATGAGAGTCGGCCTTGCGCATGCGAAGCTGCGTGTCCGGCTTGCGCGGCAATACGGTTCCAGCCTGGTCCTTCGGGCCGGACACGATTGTAGAACGCGATCAGTTTCTCAGTCGGTTCCGGCGAAGTCATCATGGTCGCAATGACCCAAACGATCGTGGTAATTCCGACAGTCACCAGCATCAGGAACGCAAACTGTCTGGGATTATCACTGTCCCACTTCAGACCTAGCTGCAAGGTAATTGAGACTACGGCGGCAGTGATCATCGCCGAGACTTCCGACCACGCGTTGATGCGCCACCAGAACCAGCGCAGCAAGAGCACTGTGCCTGTTCCCGCACCCGTGACCAGCAGCAGTTTCCACGCGCCGCCGATCGATTCCATGTAGAACGTGATGATTACCGAAGCGATCATCAGCAAAATCGTCACGACTTGCGAGATGATGACGTAGTGGCGCTCGTTACCGTCACGCTTGATGAAACGACGGTAGAAGTCGTTGATGACGTATGACGCGCCCCAGTTTAGCTGCGTGCCGATCGTCGACATGTACGCCGCGGCAAAAGCAGCGAGCATGAAGCCGCGTAAATATGTCGGGAAGACATTCGGATCGAGCAGCGTTTTGATGTAGCCGGATTCTTTATCGACGAGTTCGGGATAAAGGATCAACGAAGCGAGCGCGGTTAAGATCCATGGCCACGGACGCAGCGCGTAGTGCGCGATGTTGAACCACAACGTCGCAAGCAATCCGTGCTTCTCGTTTTTCGCTGAAAAGATACGTTGCGCGACGTAACCGCCGCCGCCCGGTTCAGCGCCTGGATACCACGTGGACCACCAGATCACGCCGAGATACACAAACAACGTGACTGCCGGCATCCACACTGAGTCAAACTCGGGAAAGAACGCGAGACGCGAACCGGAACCAGCCGCCGCATCCATCGCGCCGATCTTCGACTTCAACTGATCGATTCCGCCAACCGCATTCACCGCGAGAATCGCCAGTACGATCACCATTCCCATCTTGAGTGCAAACTGGAAAAGATCCGTGACGAGCACACCCCACAAACCCGAGATCGCCGTGTAGAACGCAGTGAACAGCAGCATTCCGATTACGACCAGGATGGCGTTGCGTTTATTAAGGCCGAGAGTGATCTCGAGGATCTTGACCATCGCGAGGTTTACCCAACCGAGGATGATGCAGTTGATCGGCAAACCGAGATACAGCGCACGGAAGCCGCGCAGAAACGCCGCGGGTTTGCCGGAGTAACGCAACTCCGCAAACTCGATATCGGTCATCACGCCCGCGCGCCGCCACAGTCTCGCGTAAAGAAAAACGGTGAGCATGCCGCTCATCACGAAGTTCCACCAGAGCCAGTTGCCGGCGATTCCGTTGCGGGCGACAAAGCCGGTGACGGCGAGTGGTGTGTCAGCGGCGAAGGTGGTCGCGACCATCGACGTACCCGCGAGCCACCACGGCACGTTGCGGCCGGAAAGGAAGAATTCGCTGGTGCTGCCGGTAGCTTTACGCGCGTAATAAAGACCGATGCCGAGGTTAAAAAGGAAGTAGGCGGCGATTACCGTCCAGTCCAGCAGCGAAAGATTCATGGGGTCAACCCACCTTAAGTTGTCGATTGAAGGACAGTTGCGTGCGCGCTTATCTCACGGCATTCGGGAACTTCTGTCAAGTAGAAAAACAAAGTCCCGGTTTAGGTCAACCACAGATGACACAGGTCTTACAGAGCAAATCCGTGTAATTTGCGCATAAAGTAAGGCTTTTCAAAAGCGCACTTTAACGATTACCATTGCGCCTCAGACTACCAACATGTCAGGCGAGCTTTTAGTAGCGGGGCTGGCCCTGATTGGCATCGTCATTGTGGTTTCGGCGTTGTTGTCGGGGCTGATCGATCGCAGCGGATTGCCGCAGGTGGCGGTGTTTATCGCCATCGGCGCAGCGCTGGGACCTGCGGGTCTGGGCGTCTTTGACGCGACGCTCAACTCGCCGGTGGTGCGCGTCGTGGCGACGTTGAGTCTGACGCTGGTTCTGTTCACTGACGCCGTTGGGCTAAACACGACCGAGGTCCGCCGCAATGCCGGACTCACGTTCCGGATGCTTGGCCCGGGAACGATCCTTTGCGCCGCTCTCACTGCCCTGGCTGCATGGTGGTTGCTGAAAGTGCCACCGTCGTCAGCCGCGATTCTCGGCGCCGCACTCGCCTCCACCGATCCGGTTCTACTCCGCGGACTTCTGCGCCGCCGCGATCTGCCGGTCGAAGCGAAGCAGGCACTGCAACTCGAAAGCGGCCTCAACGACGTCGTGCTGTTGCCGGTCGTCGTGATCGCGATCGCTTTCGCCCTGCACGAGAACGTGAGCACCCTCAGTCTTGCAAAGGAGGGACTCGGACTTTTCATCCTCGGACCCGGCGCCGGTATCGCGATCGGATTAGTCGCGGTTGCGGCTCTCGATCTGGTGCGTAAAAAAGCGGGTGTGCGGCGCGATTACGAGTCGCTGTATTCACTCGGCGTCGCGTTTTCAGCCTACGCCGCCGCGGAAGCCGTACACGGCAGCGGCTTTCTCGCAGCGTTTGCGGCCGGACTGACGATTGCCGCGCTCGACGTCGAACTGTGCGACTGTTTTATCGAGTACGGCGGCGTGACTGCGGAAATGCTTTTGCTGTTCACGTTTGTGATCTTTGGCAGTTCGCTGATCTGGACCGGCTTCAACGAGCTCAACTGGCCGACGGTGATCTTCGCCGCCTTTGCGATGCTGATTCGCATCCCGGTTTATCTGCTTTCGTTGATTGGTTCTAACGTGGATCGTCGCGGGCGAGCCATCATCGCGTGGTTCGGACCGAGCGGACTCAGTTCTCTGTTGCTGGTGTTGCTGCCGGTGTTTGTCGGTCTGCCGGGCAGCGATCGATTGTTTGCGGTTTGCTCGTTGATCGTGCTGCTGTCGGTCGTGATTCACGGCACGTCGCCGATGTTACTCGCGCGTTTTTGCAAACCAACGGAAACTGAAGAGCCGCCGCCGGAAGTCGAACGAGCAGCACTGCCGGTCATCGAGACTCCGCCGGCGGTTGCGGCGGCAGTGCCGGACGCGCCTGTGTCCACGCCAGCCAAACTCGAGGTCGGCGCACAAGTAATTACGTTGAAAGAATTGGCGCGGCTGCAAAGCTCAGGCGACCAGGTGATCCTGCTCGACGTTCGCACCGAACGTAGTATCGAAGAAAGCGAGACGATGGCCCAGGGGGCGGTTCGCATGCCTCCCGAACACGTCGTGGATCAAGCCCGCGAACTCAAACTACCAAAGGAGGCGTGGCTGATCGCCTACTGCGCTTGACCAAACGAAGCTACCAGCGCCCGGGTGGCGCAGGAACTTCGACAGGCTGGTTGGACCAAAGCACGCGCACTCTTCGGCGGCTGGGAAGCATGGCAAAACAACGGGCTTCCGGTTGAGCCGCGACCCAAATCCATGTCACCCGTTTCGACCCGATGAAGCACCTGATAATCTTCGCGCTCCTTATGGTTGTTGGACTCTCCGCTGAAGCTCAGAACCGATCGCGTGCGCGTGAGCTCGGCGTTCAGGTCGGCATACTTCCGACTGGTCCACTCAACGCGATCACCGACGTGAACGGCGTGCTCGTCGGTCACACGACCGTGATCCGCGGCGACAACGTGCGCACCGGAGTCACGGCGATCCTTCCGCACGGAGGAAATCTGTTTCGCGAGAAAGTTCCCGGTGCTGTGTTCGTCGGCAATGGTTTCGGCAAGCTCGCCGGCTCGACTCAGGTCAACGAACTCGGCGAGATTGAAACACCGATCCTTTTGACATCCACGCTGAGCGTGCCGCGCGTCGCCGATTTCCTGATGGACTACATGTTGGCGCTGCCCGGAAATGAAGACGTGCAATCAATCAACCCTGTCGTTGCGGAAACGAACGACGGCTTTCTCAACGACATTCGCGGGCGGCACATCACGCGCGACGACGTCTTCAACGCGATCAAGGGCGCAAAAGGCGGCGCGGTCGCGGAAGGGTCAGTCGGCGCAGGAACCGGAACAGTCGCGTTTGGGTTCAAAGGCGGCATCGGCACTGCGTCGAGAAAGTTGCCGCCACGGCTCGGCGGTTTCACTGTCGGCGTGCTGGTGCAGTCGAACTTTGGCGGAGTTCTAACGATCAACGGCGCGCCGGTGGGGCAGGAACTCGATCGTTATTACCTGCGAGACGAGCTCAAGCAGGCCGGCAAGCGCGACACTAAAGAGGGCGCTAGTAAAAAGACTGGCGCGGATGGTTCGATCATCATCGTTATCGCCACGGACGCGCCGGTCGACGCGCGCAACCTGCAACGCGTGGCCGCACGCGCGATGATGGGCTTGGCCCGCACCGGCTCCTCCGGCTCGAATGGCAGTGGCGACTACGCGATCGCGTTCTCGACCGCTGAAGACGTTCGCGTTCGGCCGCAGAACCAGAACGAACGCAACCTGCCTCGGGCAGTCAAAACACTCGCAAACGACACAATGTCGCCCCTCTTCCTCGCCGTGATCGAAGCGACCGAAGAGGCCATTTACAACTCACTCTTCAAAGCCACGACCGTCAGTGGCAAAGGCCGTACCGTGGAAGCACTGCCGTTGGACCGTACGCTGGAGATCCTCCGCAAGCACGGCCTGGTCCGACAATGAACCGGGCTGTATGAGAAACCCACCAACGAAGTTGGTGGTACTTCATACCTGACCTACTCCTGTGTAGGTAGAGTATGAAAGTACCACCGACTAAAGTCGGTGGGATTGCTTGCGACTCGGGGTTGTTTGTAGGGAATGTCTGGAAGTACCACCGACATCGTCGGTGGGTTCCTGGTACCCCGAAACCGCGCCTTCTGGCCCTATCAACGTTGTTGGCCCAACCGGCTCGCACTATCACGACAAGTTCACGGTGGTCTAACCTTTGTATACTGACAAGAAAAGTGTTTGACACTCGCCATACCCGTGCATAGAATCCCCTCGAACCCCCACAACTAAACTTTCTTGAGAAGGAGTCAAGACAGTGGCGAGTAGACTGAATGTTCGTGTCAATCGAAAACGGCCTGAGTCGATGACACGCCAGATACGCGAACAACTAGATTCGCTGATTGAGGCTGGAGAGTTGGCAGCGGGCACCTTGCTTCCGAGCGAGCGTGAACTTGCCAACACACTAAAGGTAGCACGCAATGTTGTTCGCGGCGCCTACGAACAATTGATGGAAGCCGGTAAGCTGCGCAGTGAAGGCCGCAGGGGCAGAAGTGTGGGCCGAGGCGGGACCAGCACGAAGAAGTCGGGATCCAAGAGCTCGAAGAAGTCGTCGAAAAAATCGCGCAAGAAATGAATTCCCCTTTTTCGCGATCGAATCAGATTCCCCCTTCACAGCGGTCGCTAAACTAACTGGACCTTACTCACTCGCAATCGGACGTTCCTTGCCCAGTGAGACGATCTCGTTCCTGATAGCCTTACGCTCCGCCAGTAGCCGCACAAAAAATCGCCTTCGGACCAGGAAGAACGTCAGTACACGGATGCCGGCGATCGACTTGTCCAGTTCTTCAAAGAAGATGATGGCGACGTAGCCGCACACTGGAATGACGAGCAAAGCCGCCAGCGCGACCCACCAACCGAACAATAGATAACCCGCCACCGCGAGTATCACCCACGACAGCGGAAACAACAGCATCGCGGAGATGATCTTGATTGTTGAAATAATGTCTTCCGCATCGCGCGAGAACTTCGTCGCCAGATAGCCGCCGAGCCGGTAAGCAGGATAATGCGCGACCGTCCCGACGAGCGCTGGCCCAAGCATCAACAGAAACAGCAGCGATCGTTTGATGATGCTGCGAAAGACGCTCCACGTCGACGACGGCGCTGAGAGTTCTTCAGCGTCGACTCCCGCCTGGTTCAACTCTTCTTCAAAACGGATCATCCGTTGCTCGAGACGCCGCAGACGTTCGGGCTGGTGTCCTTCGAGAATTTCGTAAGCCTTTTCAAACCGCTGTTGAAGGCGCAGCTCATCGGTCAGACTGTCTTTATCGCGGCCGTTTGTTTCGGCCGAGAAGATGCGTTCGGCGCGGGCGATGGTTTGTAGAACCTCTTCGTGACGCGCGTCGAGAATCACGGCCCGCAACGCTTCTTCGATCTCTTTCGACAGTTTTCGCACCTCGTCGCGCGGCGGACTGCCGTCGGCCTCGAGCTGTACGGGAGTGACCGCGATCGGTGTTCCGAAGTAGAGCAACGCGGAACTGCGAAAGCTCGTCTTTGACGTGTAGTAAAGACCAGCGGGAACGATCTCCAGATCCTTCACTTCACCGGTCGAGATCGCGGCGAGCGCGATGCGTGCGGCGCCGGTCTTGATCGGCCTGAGGCCCGGTTCGTCGTGCGAAACGCCTTCGGGACAGATGGCAACCGTGCCGCCCTTCGCCAGCAGTTTGCGCGCGGCGACGAAAGTCTCTTCATTCTTCGTAACGTCCTGTCCCTCATCCTGCCGGCGATAGACCGGCAACGAATCGAGTGACTTCACCAAAAAACTGATGACCGGCATGCGAAACAGCGGCGCTTTGGCGAGAAACGAAACGCGGCGCGGCGCCAAACACAGCAGAAAAACCGGATCGACCAGGGCGTTCGGATGGTTCAGGACGAAGATCACGGGCGTGTCGAGCGGCACGTGTTCGAGGCCCGTTACCTCGATGCGTTGAAAGTAGATCCTGAGCGCAAGCCGGACCAGCGAAACTATGAGGCGACGGATCATTGTGCAATAATAGCCACAAAGAAGCGCAAAAAAGCATAAAAGTGTTCTCAACTCCCTTCTGCTTCTTGTGGCCTCTTTGTGGCACCCATTAGTTTGAATCCAAAGCTGAGGAAAATTTATGAAGCGTGTTGTTTTCTTCGTTCCCGTCCTGTTGCTCACCCTTGCGTCCCTGGCTGCGGCCCAAAACCGCACCTACGCAATCGACGATCTGTTGAAAGTGCGGCGCGTCGGCGACCCGCAGGTCTCGCCTGACGGCCGCCGCGTAGCGTTCACGATCGGCGACGTCAATTTCGACGCCAACCGGATCGTGACGCAGATCTACGTCACGTCGATCAACGGCGGTGAGTTGAAGCGATTGACTGACGGCCAGAGTTCATCGACCGCCCCGCGCTGGTCTCCCGACGGCAAGAAGATCGCCTTCACGACGGGTGGCCAGGTCTGGGTAATGGACGCCGACGGCGGTGACAAAGAACAAGTCACGAAGATCTCAAGCGGCGCTGCTACGCCGGTTTGGTCGCCTGACGGCAAGTGGATCGCGTTCACGTCCGACGTTTATCCCGATTGCAAGGACGACGCGTGCAACAAGAAAAAGGACGAAGACGCCGAGAAGAGCAAGGTCAAAGCACACATCATGACTCGCCTGCTCTACAAACACTGGGACGAGTGGCGCGACGTGAAACGCACGCACGTTTTCGTCGTTTCGAGCAAAGGCGGAACCGCGCGCGAACTCACGCCCGGCGATTTTGATTCGCCGCCGTACGCCGCTTCGACCGGCGTCGATTACGCCTTCTCGCCTGATTCGACCGAGATCGCTTTCCTGCGCAATCCGGACAAGGTCGAAGCGATTTCGACCAACAGCGACATTTACGTGATGAACCTCGCGTCGGGTGCAACCAAAAACATCACGCAGCGCAATCGTGGTTACGACGCTGCTCCGATCTACACGCACGACGGCAAACAGATCATCTACCGCTCGCAAGCCACCGCGGGTTTCGAAGCCGATCGCTGGCGCGTCATGTCTTACAACCGCGCTACCGGCATGAGCGTTGAGCTGACGAAAGGATTCGACCAGCAAGCGGACGGCGTGGTGCTGTCGCCTGATGGAAACTCGATCTATTTCGTGGCAAACGAACGCGGCAAAGAACCGGTTTTCAAAATGCCGATTACCGGCGGCGTGCCGCAGAAACTGATCGCAAACGTTTTCGCAACCAATCTCTCAATCACCCCTGACGGACGCAAACTCGTCTTTGCGTCGAGCTCGATCGCGTCGCCGGCGGAGATCTACACCGCGAATGTTGATGGAAGTGGTCTTAGTGCTTTAACGACCGTCAACGCGCAGGCGATGAACCGTGCGAACCTGAAAGCCGCGGAAGAAGTGGAATGGACCGGAGCGCTCGGCCGCAAGATTCACGGCTTCATCGTTAAGCCGAACAACTTCGATCCGAGCAAGAAGTATCCGCTGGCCGTGCTGATTCACGGTGGTCCACAGAGCGCGTGGAACGACAACTGGGGCTATCGTTGGAATCCGCAGGTGTTTGCGAATGCTGGTTACGTGGTGTTTGCGCCAAACCCGCGCGGCTCGACCGGTTACGGTCAACAGTTTGTCAACGAGATAAGTGGCGACTGGGGCGGCAAAGCGTACGTTGACATCATGAACGGTGTGGCTGACGTGTTGCGGCGCAATTCATTCATCGATCGCAACCGCATCGGCGCGGCCGGCGCGAGTTACGGCGGCTACATGGTCAACTGGATTCTCGGTCACAACAACGATCCGCGTTTCCGTTTCAAAGTGCTCGTCTCACACGACGGCGTCTACAACCTCGAGAGCATGTACGGCACAACCGAAGAACTTTGGTTCCCGGAATGGGAATTTAAAGGTCAGCCGTGGTCGAACCCGGCGATGTACACGCGCTGGTCGCCACACAAATTCGCGCAGAACTTCAACACGCCGATCCTGATCATTCACGGCGAACTCGACTATCGCGTGCCGATCGGCGAAGGCATGCAACTGTTCACCGCCGTGCAGCGCAAAGGGATCGACTCCAAGATCCTGATCTTTCCCGACGAAGGCCATTGGGTGATGAAACCGCAGAATTCCCATCTGTGGTTCAACACGGTGCTTGATTGGCTCGACAAGTACCTCGAACCTTCTGGGACACAAACGTCGTCACGGGGGCAGTAAGAAACTTTTGGAACTATCGGGACACTTGGAGGTGACAGTGGTCTGTAACGTACTCTCCCGCTCGTCCCAACCAAACCGAAGGAGAGACTTACATGCACCCCACCCGACTTGTTTTGCTCCTGGCTGTGATTCTGCTTTCCTGTGCTTCAACTCTGGCTCAGAGACCTGGGCCGGAGTTTTGGCGCAAGGTCGGCTGTGAACCGTTTGAGCCACGGACAAAACTCGAAGCCCTCGACGAAAGACATAGCGCCGTGATCATCAAGGGCTTCACGCGGATTACGACCGTAGAAGTGCGCGGCGTGCGGATCGATGCAGTCGAAATGCGCGAGATGGGAAACGTTCATCGCGCGAAAGGAATCGTGGTCTCGTTGCGCGAAGGCGGCGAGCAGCGGCCAAACGAGGGTCGCGCGTTTGTCGATTATGAAGAGCTCGACGCGCTGCTCAATGCGATCGACGCTGTTTCCCGTGTTGACGAATCAGCAACGCGGCTCGCGAGTTTCGAAGCGAAGTATAAAACACTCGGCGACCTCGAACTCGGCGTCTTTCGCCAGACGCAACGCGGCACCGCAGTTATTCTGAGCACCGGCATCTGCGATCGTGCGACCCAAACCATGTCCCTCGACGACCTCGGCAAAGTCAAAGCGATGATCCAGGAAGCCAAGGCCCGCCTCGACGAACTGCGTTAAAAACCATCCACAGATTACGCAGATTGGTAAAAGGTTTCTGCGTAATCTGTGGATTGCTTTAGTCGACGATACGCATCCGTGACTCCGCGCCGTTGGTTCGAATCTCGGGGACGTACATCGCGTGGCCCAACACCGGCAGCGCATGAAATGCACCGGGCGCTTCGGCTCGCATTTCATAACTCATTTGCCAAATACCTTCAGGCAATCGATCGACGAACAGCGCGACTTTCCGATCGCGTAGTTCCTGATAGACCCAACGCGCGTTTCCGGTAAATCCGCCACCCGATTTCAATTGCTTGATGTACAAGCCTTCACCACTGCGAATCTGCACCGCTTCGAGTCCCGCCGGTTTCAGGTCTTCAAACAACAGGTACTCGTAGTTGTTCTTCGCTTCGACCGTGAGCACGACTTCAATGCGATCGCCGCTCTTCACCGTCTCGCCATCGCTGAGCGGCACGCGTTCGGACACGACACCTTTGAGCAACGTCGGATGGTTCACCAGTTTGAAATATTGACGCCGCACGAAGATCTCGTTGCCCGCCGGCTTCAGCGGTTCTTCGAGACTAAAAAACTCTGCCTCGGCCGAGAAATAGAGCGGACCATTGCCGTTCTTGCGCACGATCGTGATCTCGTTCTGTCCATCGCGAATCAACTCGCGCGAGATCGCAAACCTGCTCGGCGCACTCAATGCATCATCAGCAGTGATCTGTTTTGCCGTAACCGGAGTTCCATTGACCAACAGTTCATAACCAATCACAGGCTGCAACTCACCACTTGTGCGCAGAAAGTCGTTGAGCGTGAGCACGACGATCGCGGTGTCGCGCGTGTTGCTCCACTGTGCGCCGCGCCGGTTCTTCACGAGCCAGTTCGTGACCGGTTCGACCAGTTTGTTCTGCGGATCGATCGCTAACAGCGCACGCAGTGCAAACGCCGTAGCTTCAACACCACCATCGGACCAACGCCAGTAAATCCCATCTTCGCCCCAGTGAGCAGTGCCGATTACTGACGGATCGGAACTCTGCGCGCCGCGTTGCACGATCGACGTGTCGGGCTGCGAATCGATCTTCACGCCGTTCTGAAGGTTCTCGATGAGCGTCTTCGCTTGCTCGCGATAACCGTAATTGTGCGCCGACAAAGCGAGCAGCGAGCGCGTGTAGGCGTTCAACTTGTTGCGGTTGTTCCAAAGATTACGGAAAGCAGTGTCCTGAAACTTGCTGACTTCCGAACGCTTCTGCGCGTTGTGATAAACCGCGAGCGCGTGCAGCATCCACGCTTGTCCGTCGTAGTTGTTCTCTTCCTCGACAAGTTCCTTGTCGAGAAAACTCACGGCGCGCTCGACGACGTCAGACTTCACCTCGACGCTGGCTTGCCGCGCGAGAGTCATTCCCCAAATGACGTAAGCGGTCATGAAGTGATCGCTCTCGCCCTGTTTCCACCAGCCCCAACCGCCGTCGCTGTGTTGAAAATCGTAAAGACGTTCCAGACCTTCTTTCGTGATCTTCTCGAGTTCTTTCAGATCGCGTTTGCCGTTCGGATGCGTGGCCGCGGCGCTCGATTCTTCAATCCCGCCGAAGATCTTGTGCATCGCGGTTTCCGGTTTCAGACCGAGATCGCGCAACGTCTTCGCGGTGATCACCGCGGGCAGAAAGCGGCTCATCGTCTGCTCCGTGCAGCCGTACGGATAATCGACCAGGTACGGCAACGCATCGAGCATCGTGGTCGCCATACTCGGCGCGATCTGCACGGTGAGGTGCGTTGAATCACCGCGCCGTTCTTTCGGAATGTCGAGCTTGATCGCAACGCTTTCGCCGCGCATCTTGCCGGAACGCGAGACAAATTTTTCAATGCCGTGCTCGAAGATCGTGAAGCGTTTCTCCATCGCGTCGGCATACTGTGCGCCACGCGCTTCGACTTTCAACTTCGCTTCACTCGCGTGCGTTACGTCCACTCGCCAATCGACGCGCATCTCGCTGTTGGCTTTCACTTCCACCGGCGCCGAATCACCTGAAACTGTCAAGCCCTCGGCCTGTAAAGCCGGCGCAACACGCATCGTCTGCTCGGTGTTGTTGTTAATAACCGCCGACACAGTCACTTGATCGCCGACGACAAAGAAACGCGGCGCTTGCAGACGAACGATCAACGGTTGCTTCGTTCGCGTCGTTGAGTTGCCGATGCCGAACTGATTACCGGTGCTGGCGGCTCGCGCCGTTGCTGACCAGGTCGTCAATGAATCGGGATATTTGACGTTCACACTCGCGGCGCCATTCGCGTCTGTCTTCACGTCCGGTAACCAAAGAATCGTCGAACGGAAATCACTGCGCACTACAACAGCAGCGTCCTGACCGGGAACAGGCGAAGGTGGAGGCGCCATCTCCAACTGATGGACCGCACGTCCATTTACCGGGAGTTCCGATACTGTCTTCGCGGAAATCGAGTCGTAGGCGTAATTAACCTGTCCAGCCAACGCAGTCGGGGCGCTCACAGTGCCTCGAGCTGCGTTGATAGAGCCGTCTCCCGCATCTTTCCTGCCAACATAGCGGAAGCTGGCTCTGTCGTCGTCTTTCGCTTCGTACTTAACATCGCGCAATTCACCATCGACCACTTGATATTGCGCGTACGTCTTTTGATTGAGCGTGCTTTGCGTTTGGACCAGCAGCGATCGCTTGCTGCCGTAGTAAAACTGCCGCGGATCGCCGGCGTAGTCCTGCTGAATGTATTTCACCGACTCGTCGACCAGACCGAGAGCGACCTCCGTCGAGATCGGACGGCCATCTACGTCTTTAGTCGTGATCGACAACGTCCCTTCGTCGCGCGGTTGATACTGCTCGCGATCGGCTTTCACGGCCACCGTAAGAAACTGTTTGACCGGCGGCACCACGACCTGTTTCGTATCCGCAAACCAGTTCGTGTCGCTCACCATCGACGCGCTGAGATAGACGTTTGGAATGTATTTCTCTTCGATCGGAACCTCGATCAGTTTCGCCGTGCCGGTTACGTGAAGCACCTGGTAACTGAAGAGATCTTCGCCTTCGACGCTGAACAGCACGTAACGATCCGGCACGGGCACGTTGATCATGACAGGCGCGGCTTGACCCGCGCGAAACGTGTCTTTGTCGACGACCACTTCCAGACCATCGCGGCGGTAACCGAGCTCGGTCGTCGCATTAGTCGCGACGAAAACATAAGTCTCCGCCTTGATCAGTGGCAGAAAACGATCGCGCTTCGGATCGGCGCCCTGACTGCTCGCCCAAGCCACGCGATAGTAGCCTTCTTTTTCCGGCGTGAAATTGATCTGCGCAACGCCTTCCGCGTCAGTCTTCACTGTTTGCGTCGCAACGTCTTCGTGTTGATAGCCGCGAAACTTCAAACGCCACGGACGCTGACCGCGCTGCTGAGTTGGCGGGAAATCTCCACGTTCTCTCAACTTCTGCAACTCTTCGCCTTGCACTTCACGTCCACGCGGATCGAGCCAGATCTCCCACCAGTAGTCGCGCGTGACTTTCACAGTGCCTTCGGTCTGCACCGGTTGCTCGTTGGCGTCGAGCGCTTTGATATCGACTGTGACTTTATCTTTGGGCCGTGAGATGTTTCGCGTGGGGCGCGGATAGACGTAGTAACGCTGCCGCGTCACGCGCACCGTGTCGCTCGCGATGATCTCGCGTCGCGACGAATCGACGACACGCGCTTCGATGCGATACTGAAAATCCTGATTGTAGTTCTCGCGCGGCGTGTCGAAGCTGAGCGTTGCTTTTCCGGTCGAGTCAGTCTTGATCGTCTCGCGTTTCACGACCGGTCCCTGGCCGTAGTAATAACTACGCGAGTTTTGAATGTCGTCGTAGTACCACGAGTATTCGCGGTACGGAAACCAGTAGTGATAGAACGGATTCTGATAGACCACAACCTCGACTGAAGCATTGCTGACCGGACCACCGAAGTAGTAATCAGCTTGTATCTCGACTTCGACTTTCTCGCCGAGACGAAACGACTTTTTCTTGCCGTCCTGTTCGGGTGTTTTGACGTCTACTTTGAATTCCGGAAGCTTGTATTCCTCGAGGCGGAACAGTTGCGCGCCGCCGATGCTGCTGTGGCGGCCTTCATCCCAAAACTGAACCCGATACTCGCCGAGCGGTAACTGTTCGCCCAAATCAAGGGACCCCCACGCGCTGCCAAACGAATTCAATCTCGCCTTGCCTTCGGTGACTTTCGTACCGCGCGGATCGTTAATCTGGTACTCGATCACCTGGTTCGCCGGCGTTGAATACGCTCCGGCGCCGCGGCGTCTGGCGATGAACTTCCACTGCATCGTTTCTTTCGGACGATACGCGGGCCGATCAGTGAAAGCGTAAATGCGCCAGCTATCTTCTTGTCCGCCGTACGTGTAGGAATAGCTCGCCGCGAAAGCCTGTCGCTCGTTGACTGCGGCAGTCGCGAAAAGCTGAGTCGAGCTGTCAGATCTGCTGAGCGTGAAATGCGCGAGCCCATCGGCGTTGGTGGTCGCGCGTAAGCGGCGCCAATGCCACTTGTTGGTTTGATAATAACTTTCCCACAACGCAACGTTCGCGTTTGCGATCGGCGCACCGGTGACGGCGTTGACGAAAAATGCGAGCGCTTGTTTCGCTGACGACTTGAGCACCAGCGTCACGTCGGAAACGAGGATGATGTCGCGTGCCGAAAGCGAGCCGCTCTTTGCTTCGAGCAGATATGCGCCGGCAGGAAGTTGACCGTCGACGCGAACCTCGGCGTTATGTTGCTGATGCGATCCGTTCTCGTCGACGGCCCTGGACCACGCTTTGACCGGCTGACGTCCAGCGATCGGAAGTTTTTGAATCCACGTGTCAGTCTCCGCGTCACCTTCGTCCACGTCGCCCGCTCGACTGAAACGTATGTCGCGCGTCATGTCGAACTTGTAAATCGCGAAATCGACACGCCGCACGTTGCGCGCGTTCAAGTTGAATTGAATCTCGGAACCCGGCAGAAAAATGTTCGACACGCCGATGCTGACAGTCGCTTCGGTGATGTTCTTTACCTGTTGTTCGGCTTGATCGAAATACTGAGTCTCACCTTTGCGATACTCACGGAGCAGACGGCGATAGAGTTCCAGCGCTTTCACATAATCAGGTTGTTGCTGCCACTGGCCATCTTCCAGTTGACGGATCGTGCCGTTGCTGTTCATCCACTCTGCGTAATGAAACAGCGCGTCGTCGTACCACTCTGATTGCCGGCCAGCGGTAAGCGCATCTTCAAACTCATCCGGCACACGCTGGCGTGCGGCATAATCCCCGCCCGTGTAACGCATCGTCATTCCGATCAGGAAATGAATGTGCGACTGATCGTTTGCCGTGTTGCTGATCTTCAGCGCGTTTTCGAGAACGTCGAGCGGAATGTAATTGCCGTAGCAGGTGTAGAAATAATAACCGTCGCTAATCGGATGTGCGGCTCTGAAAACAATCGTGAGATAACGCGCACGCGCGCGATCGAGATCGCGTTGACCGGCCCACCAGTCGAGCGCTTGTTGATAGTGCGGCCAGCCTCCGCCCCAATTCATATTGCCGCGGCGCGTCCAGAAGAAATCGCCCAACGACTCGTGCGCTTCGGCCCAAACCAAATCGCGATCCTCTTCTTTTTCCACGACGCGAATCAGCTCTTCGAGCTGCTTCTGGGCGACGTCAAACTTCGTCGTATCGGCAGTTTGCGTTGCGGCTTGCGATCGCCACGACGTGTCAGCCAGACGAAACTCGACCCAGCGCCGATCGCTCGGACTCAACTTCGTCTTATCGACGCGCGCGTACGTTTCGTTCGCGCTCGCGTAGGAACCACGGGCGTACTGC
>DATELP010000203.1:0-4794 GCA_035276425.1 Pyrinomonadaceae bacterium | reverse complement strand
ATCGAAGCCACTGATGGTAAACCGCCACTACGAATCCGCGGCGTACGCAGTCCGCGCGCGATCAGTTACCAACTGCCGGTCGCGAGTGCGCAAGTGAAGTCGGCAATACTTTTCGCGGGACTAAATGCTGAAGGGCGCACGACCGTTACCGAAACGTCTCCCACGCGCGATCACACAGAACGGCTTTTCAACGGTTTCGGCGTGCCGGTCGCCGTAAACGACGATGGTTCGGTCGTGCTAGATGGTCCGGCGCGGTTTACCGGCGGCGACATCACGATTCCGGGCGACATCTCTTCGGCGGCGTTTTTCGTAGCCGCCGCACTGCTGCTGCCCGGTTCGGAAGTAATCATTGAAGGCGTCGGATTGAACCCGACGCGCACAGCTTTTTTATCCGTGCTCAGTTCGTGGGGCGGTGATATCTCGCAAACGGATTTGAAAGTCGACCGCGGCGAGCCAGTTGGAACGATCACAGTTCGAGGAGGCGGCGGAAGAACGGAGGGTCGAGTGCTTGGTGGAAGTCTCATTCCCTCACTAATCGACGAGCTACCTTTGTTAGCGGTTGTGGGGACACAGATCAAAGGCGGGATTGAGATCCGGGACGCTAGCGAGTTGCGCCATAAAGAAAGTGATCGGATCGCTGCAACTGCGAGAAACCTGCTCGCGATGGGCGCGGATGTTGAAGAGTTAACCGACGGACTGCGCATCAACGGCCCAACGAAACTCCGCGGTGCGGCGATCGATTCCTACGGCGATCATCGGATCGCGATGGCCTTCTCCGTCGCCGCACTCATCGCCGACGGCGACACTGAAATCCGCGGCTCTGAATCCGTCGCCATTTCCTTCCCGGAGTTCTTCGACTTGCTCAACTCACTAATCATCAGATGAACCTAAACGGATCAATCGTCATCATCGGTTTTATGGGCTGCGGCAAAACCGCAGTCGCACGCGCACTGGCCCATCGCCTCGATCTGCCGATCGCGGATCTCGACAACACGATCGCAAAACAACTCGGAAGAACCGCCGCCCAATTAATCCGCGAAGACGGCGAACCGGTCTTCCGTTCAATCGAAACAAAGGTGTTGCACCAACTCCTCGAACGCGGCGAGCGAAGCGTGATCTCACTCGGCGGCGGCGCGTGGATTACTGAAGCCAATCGTAGATCGATCGATCAGTACCGTTGCGTGAGTGTCTGGCTCGATAGTCCGTTTGAACTGTGTTGGCAGCGAATCGAAGCGTCTGCTGAAGATCGGCCGTTGGGCCAAACGCGCGAACAAGCCGAACAACTCTTTCGCGTTCGCCAGCCCGTGTATCAACAGGCCACGATCCGCTTACAAATCAAAGCCGACGAAAGCCTCGACAGCATTGTCGACCGCCTCGAAGCCGAGTTGTGACCCAGAGAAACACGAATAAGCCCCCCTCTCAGAAAAGTTCCTATCCGTGTTCGTCCGTGTAAATCCGTGGCTAAAACTTGTACTTCAAAGCAAACTGCATCTGCCTAGAGGAACCCGAGTCGCCAGTCGCGAAGCGAGTGTTCGTGATCTGACCAAACGTCGCGGTTCCCACCACGCGTCCCGGTTGACCAAAGTTCGCGTGATTGAACAAGTCAAAGACTTCCCAGCGAAACTCAATCAACTGGTTTTCACTCAGCTTCGTGCGTTTGATGACTGAGAAGTCGGTGTTGTTGAATCCCGGTCCGATCACAACATTGCGGCCGAGACTACCTAAACGTCCCACCGGAACGATAAACGGCGTAGTGTCGAACCAACGGTTAACCCCGCCGAGTATCTCGATTGGACCAGTAACATCCGGCCGCACGGTGTTGTTAGTTCCCGTGAACGCCGCGTTGTTGACGACGATGTTGACCGGATTGCCACTCTGCGATTGCACGATCGTCGAGAGCTGCCAACCTTCGACAAGCTGGTTGCCCTTGAACGGCAGTTCGTAAAGTCCGCTGATCACGAACCGGTGACGCGCGTCAAAATCTGAAAGACCGCGGCTGCCGCGGATGTTGTAGCTGTCCTGCACGACGACGCCCTGGCTGTTCAGCGAGTTGTAATCGATCGACTTCGAGAACGTGTACGACGCGTTGAACTGGAGCCCGCGCGACATACGCTTGGTGCCGGTGACCCAAAGCGCGTTGTAACTGGAGTTTCCGCCGCTGTCGATCTGGCTGATGTTGTTCAGCGCTGTGTTCGGAGCAATCGGGCTCGTACTGGAAACTGTCGGGAACGGCCGCGCGCCGCCATTGATCGGTTGATTGATGTTGCGCGAGACGCGCAAGTGGGTGCCTTTTGTACCGAAGTAACCGATGGTGACGCCGATATCGCGTCCGACCTCGCGTTGAATGTTCAAGTTCCACGATTGAACGTAAGCGTTGTCGAAATCCTGGTTGACCGTGTTCGGAGCGAGTCCCGCTACACGCGCCACTATCTCGGCATTCGTGAACGAAATCAGTCCCGACGTGATCGACCGCGGATCGGCCAACGGTGGATTTGAAGTGAGCGGCGTAACTACGTTCGTCACCGGCTGGTCCGTCAGAATCGCATAGGCGGCACGAACCGAAGTCTTGCCGTCTTTAAATGGATCCCAGGCGATGCCGACGCGAGGTTGGAAGTTCTTGTTGTTCTCGTGGTAGACGTCGTCGATGCCTGAACCGACTCGAAGCAACGATCGCGTTGCCGGATCGAAGACGACGAAGCGATCGAAACGCTCGGTCGGGGTCATGTTCCAATCCCAGCGCAAGCCGAGTTCGAGCGTCAGGTTGGGACGCACCTTATAGTTGTCCTGCACGTAAAACCCGAGCGCATTTTGAATGATCGCGCTGGAGCGGTCGCCGAGCGTGATGTTGAATGCGCTTGCTCCGGTTCCCTGCAGAAAACTGTTGAGGTTCGGAAACGTAAACGTGCCCGTGTCGAGCGTGAAGTTGTTGTTGTAGAAACGCCGCCCTTCACCGCCAAACTTGAACGAGTGATTCCCGTGCAACCAGCTCAGCGTGTCGGAAACGACGACGGTCATGTCGGCGCGGCCTTGCGGGAAACCCGCTGGACCACCGATGTTGAAATTGAAACCGGTGACGCTGATCTGCGGCAGTCCGAGATCCTGGTTCACGCCGTTGTTGATATCGAAGTCGCGCGGGTTGACCTGTAGGTTCGGGGTGAACGTGATGTTGACGCGATTGAATCCGAGTCGCGCTTCGTTGGTCATGTTTGGACCAAAGATGTGCGTTTCGTTCAGCGTGAAGATCTGCCGGGTCGACTGGCGCGTGTCGCCAAAACCGGGCAGCGTGTTGCCTTGAAGGTTCGGTTCGCCACGCTTGTCGCGTTGAAAAGCGTAGTAACCGTGGAGACGATCGTTCGAACCGAAACTGTGACTGACGTCGCCGGTCCATTGATCGATATCAACTGGCGCGGTTCCAGCGCCGGCGAATCTTCCGATCGCGACACCGCCCACGGTATCGACACTCGTCGGCAACGGAATCAACGGCAACAGCTTCAACACGGTCGAGTTAGAAACGAGGGCGCGTTGCGCGATTGTCGGGACGTTGCTGGTCAGCGTCAGCCCCTGGCGTTGGCGTAGCCCTTCGTAACTGAAGAAGAAGAACGTGCGGTTGGTGCCGTTGTAACTGAAGATCGGACCGCCTTCGCCGAAGTGCGGGAAGTGAACCGGACCGCCGATGTTGAAGCCAAACTGATTGCGTTTGAAGGGCGGCTTGCGTGCGTCGAAGAAATTGCGCGCGTCGAGCACGTCGTTGCGCAGGAACTCGAAAAATTCTCCGTGATAGTTGTTCGTGCCGGAACGCGTCGCGATGTTGACGATCGCGCCGGAGTTGCGGCCGTATTCAGCGCTGAACGTTGAGTTGTCGACCTTGAACTCCTGGACCGTGTTGATCGACGGCTGGAAAGTGATCTGGTTTTGCACCATGTCGTTGAGGTTGACGCCGTTAATCATGAAGTTGACGGTGTCTTCCCGATTTCCCGCAGTGTTGAAGGCAAACGAACCCTGACCGCGCAGGGGCGCCGTGAGAAAGCCGTTCTGCGGTGGCGTCACCGAGCCCGGAATCAGCAGTCCGAGATCGACGAAGTGACGGCCGTTCAGAGGAATTTCCTGCACGGTGCGCTGATTGATAACCGTGCCGACTGAAGTCGTGGCTGTTTCGATTACGGGGACGTCCGACGAAACAAGCACTTGCTCGGAAATCGCGCCGACGTCCAGTTGAAAGTTCTGGACGACGGTTTTGGCGACTTCGAGAGTGACGTTATCGGCGACGCCTGTTTTGAAGCCCTCGATCTTTACTTCGATGGTGTACGTGCCGACCGGCAGCGCGGCGACCTGGTAGTTGCCGTCGGTATCGGTTTGCGTCGTGCGTTCGAATGAGGTGCTTCGATTTCTGGCCGTCACGGTGGCGTTGGGGACTACGGCGCCTTTCGAATCTGTGACGGTCCCTTGAAGAGTGGCAGTGGATTGTGCGAGTACCGGAGAGCCAAGCAGACCGGCCACCAGCAAGAACAGTGGACAGAAGAGAGCGATCTTTTTGCTAAGCATGAATTAATAACCTCCGAGGTAGGACCGACGTTGTGGGGGAGCCGTTTATGGGGTTAAGCAACGTGAATGCCGCTGGATTGGGTGGGGAGGGCGCATTTTTCCCAGCAAAACGCGGCAAGTGGACCATCGCAAAAATCCAAAAACCACAAGCTGATCCAAAAGAACAGAAACGGGTTAAAACTACTCACGGCGTTTCTTTGTAAATCCCACCGACCAAGTCGGTGGTCTCTTTCAGACCTAACCTACTCAAGC
>DATELP010000202.1:0-2027 GCA_035276425.1 Pyrinomonadaceae bacterium | reverse complement strand
CCGAAGTCGCCGTCGGGGAAGATCTTGCGTCGCGTTTTAGTTGATATGGAGAAGGCCAAAATGGCGGCCGGATGATTTCACGCAAAGCCGCAAAGTTGCAGAGCAAGATCCGTATCTTTCCTTTTGCTTCTTTGCGTCTTTGCGTGAGAAACTACGGTCGCCGGCAACCAAACTGATTCCCCGACTCCAGAACCAAAGCTTTAGGGAGGTAATGACATGTATTTTCGTCGATTACATTTGGCACTCGCGATTCTCCTGTTGAGCGCTTTCGTGCTTTCGGCGCGGGCGCAGAAAACTGCCGAAGTCTGGACGGATTGGGAGACTTTCAGCCCCGAGAACGAAGAGTTCACGGTGCTGATGCCGAAGAATCGAACCGAGGAAGCAACCACGTTCCCTTATCACAAAATGGAACTCAACGCGCGGTTGTATCTTGCAACCTCGAACGCCGGCCCCGTGCTCGCCATCGCATCGTTGAGCGGCATCAAATCCGATCCCGCGCAGTACACCGAGTTTGCCCGGTTCAATTCATACGTCGACGCATTCAAAAATTTCTTCCCGGCGAAGGTTCGATCGAAAGAGACTCCGACTAAGCTAACACTCGTCACCACTCGTCAGTTCCGCGGCCACGGCAGCAGATCGTACAAAATGACTATCGGCGACCTGACTGGATCCGTCGACGCGATCGTGACCAAGAAGCGCTTCTACGCGATCGTTACACTCAACACCAAAAAGGACGAGGCTCTGGATGAGAAATTCCTCAGCTCGTTCGAACTGCCCGAGCGCGCGGCGCCAAAGATCACAGCCAACACGAACGTCGATCCGAACACTGGCCAGGAAGCGAAAGCCCAAAACCAAAACACCGGCGCCGAAGGTGAGACCGAGCTGCCACCAACACCAAATAAAGAGAACAACACCGACGCGAGTGCGGCCAATAAACAACAACCGGATGCCGCACCACAGGCTCAGCAGAATCAGCCCGGTCAAAAGAAAGCCCCAATCGCGGGCGGTATGTTGAATGCCAAGGCGATCTACTTGCCGCTACCGGAAGTTCCCGCGGGCGAAGCAACTGGCGTGGTGCTGATCCAGGTTTTAATCGACGAGCAAGGCGCTGTCGTCGATGCCAAGGCTGTGTCTGGTCCACAGCATCTGCAACCGGCGGCAGTTGCCGCAGCGCGCCTCGCGAGGTTCACACCGACGTTGCTCTTGGGTGAACCCGTCAGAGTCAGTGGGACGCTGAGTTATAATTTCGTTCGATCAAATTGAGTTCATCCGCGTTAAATTCCAACTGGAGCTAAAACCACAGAATGTCATCTGGAATTGCCACTCTGTGTCCCGCGTGGTCCATACCGGGATACCTGGAAGTGCGCGACGATCACCTGACCGTCAACGGCGTTGATACCATCGAGCTCGTGAAAGAATTCAACTCGCCGTTGTTTGTTTTTTCCGAAGGCCGTATTCGCGACAACATCGACCGCTTGCAACGCGCGGCCGGCGCAGTCGATCGCCCAATCAAGTTTTGCTACGCGTCGAAGGCAAACTCAAACATGGCGATTCTGAAGGTTGTGCTCGAGTCGGGTATCGATATCGAAGTCAACAGCGGCGGTGAGCTATTCAAGGCACTGCGTGTCGGCTTCCGGCCCGACCAGATCATCTTCAACGGCACGAGCAAGTCAGATGATGAAATCGACGATGCGGTGCGTGCCGGGATCTACGCTATCAATGTCGACTCAATTTACGAGATCGATCTAGTCGAACAATCTGTCGAACGCCTGCGAGCACGCGGTGAAAACGTTCCGCCCGCGCGCATCACCTTGCGTCTCGTGCCTGAAATCGGCACGCGCTCGCATCTCGGTTTACAAACCGCACTGTTGACGTCGAAGTTTGGGATTTCGTCGTCAGAAGTGCTGGCAGCTTTTCGTCGTGGACTTGAAAAACCGGATCTGATCCATGTTTGCGGTATTCATATTCACGTCGGTTCGCAGACGCCGGACGTCGAACCCTTCGCAGAAGCGTTCAAGAGCATGTGG
>DATELP010000201.1:0-8366 GCA_035276425.1 Pyrinomonadaceae bacterium | reverse complement strand
CCTGCTAGCCACAAAGAAGCACAAAACGCACAAAAAGCGCAACGATCTTATGATCGTGCGCTTTTTGTGCTTCCTGCTTGTGGCCGCGAACCTTACGGTTCGGCGGGTGTTTCGACGACCACGTTATTGGCCCGCAGCGTGGTTGAAGTCGCACGCTGAAGGTCCGCGATCGCCTTGTTGTAATCGGTCTCGGCGCGTAGTTCGGACGCGCGCGCGTTGGCCAGCGCGTTTTCACGTTGGAACAGAAGGAACGTCGTCGACCGGCCCACCTGGTACAGACGCTGTTCACCTTCGAGCTGCAACTCCGCGTTCACACGCGCTTCGCGAGCCGAAAGCACTCGCAACCGCGCTGATTCAACCGCCTGCGCCGAATTGCGCACGTCGACTTCGATTACTTGCTCTTGCGAACGCGTCGAAGCCGCGAGTTGCTCCTTCTGAATTCTCGCGCCTGCGAGATTCGCTTCCGCAGTCTTGTTCTTGAACGGTATTGAAATCGAAACACCAACTGTGACGTTGCGCGTTTCGCCGCCGATCAAGTTGCGAAGGGTCCGCGGGTAACCGCCAATCAAATTTGTGTTTGGTCCACCCTGCGCGGGAACTAGCGGCGACTCTACGATGGGTAGCCCCTGTGCGGCTTGAAGAGCCTGAATCTGGTTCAACAGAAACGCCGAGGAGTTCGTTAACAGGTTGCCACCGATCAGCGGCACCTGCGTTCCCGGAGGCAACGCACCCGAAACATCGGTACCTGCCAGACCCGTCAGCGCGACCGTGCCGACGAGATCGATCTGCGGCCGTGTTTGGTTTTTGAAGAATGAGATGTCGATGTCGTTGATGTCATTTTGCAGACGCAGACGCCGCAGCTCCGGTCGATTCTCGCGCGCTGCTTTCAACGCGTCCGGAAGATTCACCGGCGTAGTGTCAAACTTCGGCGAGTCCGTCGGCGTGAGTTGAGCCGACCAGTCAGGACTGTTCGGATCTTTGAAAATCAGGAGCTTGAGATTGTTCTCAGCGATCGCGACGTTCTGCACGGCTGTAAGCAACGAAGTCTCGCGATTCGCCAACTCCGTTTGCACCTCAGCCCGCTCGAGTGGAGCCTTCGCGCCCGCGGCGATTTGTGCTTCGACGTTGCGCAGACTCTCGCGCGACAGGTTCAAGTTTGCCAACTGGTTCTGCTGATCGCGCAAGGCGAACACCAGTTCCCAATAAGCCTGTTGCACGCGCGTGATCACGTCAATGGTTCGCTGCCGGAAATCTGCGTCTGACTGATCGAGACGTTTGCGTTGAATGCGAATCTGGCGGCGATTGTTGTCAATTGATCGATCCCGCAGCAACGGTTGTGTAAACGACAACGACAAGTTCGACGAGTAGAACGGGTTCAGCAAGCTGAAACTGTTACTGGTGTTGGTGTGCTGGTTGTCGAACTGGAGGAAGTAGTTTCCACCGCCGCGGCCAAACTGCTTCACGACGCCTGGGTTCCAACTGTATGTGGTCGTACTGGTCGTACCGGTTTGCGAACCGCCGCCGAGTGAACTCTGTTGTGGCGAGATGCGTTTGTCGTACTGCGGCGTGATCGTGAACACCGGATCGAACACACCTTCAAGCGAACGCAATTGCGTCTCTGCGAAACGCACATCGTCACGCGCAACTTCGATGTCGTTGTTGTTTTCGAGTGCGCGTTTGATCGCGTCGTTGAGCGAGAGCGGCACCGATTCGCTACCAACACCCAAACGATTCATGCTTGGCACTGGCGGCAACGGTCGCGCCTGAAACTGCGGAATGTTTGGTTCACGAATTGGTTCTTGCGAAGTATCGCCGCCCGGCACTGTGCCTGCGGGTTGTTGTGGAACTGGAGTAGCTCCCGGTGCGGGTGTTGTGCCTGGTGCAGCAGTTGGACTCGTCCGCACGGGACCCGGAGGCGCAGTTGGATTTTGCGGAACGGGATTACCGGGAATCGGTGTTGTGCCCGGTGGCCGCGTTGGATCGCCTTGCGGCGGAGTCGGTCGCGGTGTTTGCTGCGGTGTTTGCGCCACTGCGGCAGTCGTTCCCACAAAGACCATCCCTGCGAGAACTACAGTTCTAACTAACGTATAAGACAATCGAGTAAACATCAGACCAAGAGCTCCTTCAAGTTGTGATTGCTTCCAGTTCCCACTGCGTGTGAAGGGGAAAGTCCGCAGACATTCTGGCAAACCGATTCTGGCAAACCAAGTTCCGCCGCAGCAACAGGTTACTACGTTACCAGTAGATGGGCAGTTTCATGAAATACGCCCGCAAATCATAGCCATTAACACCTCGCTTGACACTACGAACTGTGAAAGGCGAGACTGGTGTCCCACAATCGCAACAGATCTAATCCCAAAAACGGCACAACTCATGACGTGTGCCCCGAACGGCAGGAGGATTTTGAGAATGGCAGTTAAGGTTGGTATCAACGGGTTCGGACGCATTGGACGAAACATTTTCCGCACGGCGCTCGGCGATCCGGACATAGATTTCGTAGCTGTAAACGATCTCACGGACACGCGAACGCTTGCGCACTTGCTGAAGTATGACTCGGTGCTCGGCAACCTGGACCAGGACGTCACGGCGACTGAAAACGGAATCAAAGTCGACGACGAAGAGTTTCGCGTTTTCTCACAACGAGATCCTGCTGCTATTGATTGGGAATCTGTTGGTGCTGAAATAGTGATTGAGTCGACCGGCATCTTTACGAAAGCTGAAGACGCACGGAAGCACATGCGCGGTCCGGTGAAGAAAGTGATCATCTCGGCGCCGGCGAAGAATGAAGACATCACGATCGTGCTCGGCGTTAACGAAGAGAAATACGATCCGGCCGCGCATCACGTGATTTCAAACGCGTCGTGTACGACGAACTGTCTCGCGCCGGTGGCGAAAGTTGTTCACGAGAAGTTTGGCATTCGTTCGGCGCAGATGACGACGATCCATTCTTACACGAACGATCAGCAACTCTTGGATCTGCCGCATAAGGATTTGCGGCGTGCGCGTGCGGCCGCGTTGTCGATGATTCCAACGTCGACCGGTGCGGCGAAAGCAGTGGCGCTGGTGTTGCCGGAGTTGAAAGGAAAGTTTGACGGCATCTCGGTGCGTGTGCCGACGCCGAATGTTTCGCTGGTTGACGTCGTGATGGATCTGGAAACGGAAACGACGGCGGAAGATGTGAATCGTGCTTTCAAGGACGCAGCGAATGAAGAGCTGCGCGGCATTCTTGATTTTTGCGAGGAGCCGTTGGTTTCAGTTGACTTCAGACGCAATCCGAACTCGTCGATTGTTGATGCGGAGTACACGAAAGTGATTGGCGGGAAGATGTTGAAAGTGCTTTCGTGGTACGACAACGAGTGGGGCTACTCGTGCCGCGTGCGAGATCTGGTCAAGTACATTGCGGGGAAGGGTCTTTAATCCGTGGCCAAGCTGTCGATTAAAGATCTTCCGCTTCACGGGCAACGCGTTTTTATTCGAGTCGACTTCAACGTTCCGATCAAGGATGGAAAGGTTGACGACGACACGCGCATTCGCGCGTCGCTGCCGACGATTAACTACGCGATCGAGCAGGGCGCGCGCGTGATTCTCGCTTCGCACCTGGGCCGACCTAAAGGCCAACGTGTCGACAAGTACAGCTTGCGACCCGTGGCCGAGCATCTTTCTGAGTTGTTGGGGAAGCCGGTTGCGTTTGCCGAAGATTGTGTTGAGGACGCGGCTGTGAAGGTTGTCGATGCTTTGGCTGATGGTGACGTGGTGCTGCTCGAGAACCTTCGCTTTCATGCCGAGGAAGAAAAGAACGAGGACGGGTTTGCGCAACAGCTTGCGTCGCTTTGCGATGTTTACGTGAACGATGCTTTCGGCGCCGCGCATCGTGCGCACGCGTCGACTGTTGGGATCACGCATCACGTTGCGAAAGCAGCAGCGGGGCTGTTGATGCAGAAAGAGCTCGAGTATCTCGGGAGAGTTCTCACCGATCCGGAACATCCGTTTGTTTCGATACTCGGTGGCGCGAAGGTGTCGGACAAGATCCCGGTCATCAACGCGTTGATCGATCGCGGTGTGGACAAGCTTTTGATCGGCGGCGCGATGGCCTATACGTTTCTGAAAGCGGAAGGCTTTACCGTTGGTAAGTCGCTGGTTGAAGACGCGATGCTGGAAACTGCGCTTCAGATCAAGCAGCGTGCAGAAGAGAAGGGGATTGAGTTTCTGCTGCCGACGGACCATCAGGTGGTTGATAGTTACGAGCCGATTAAAGGGGAAAAGATCGTTACCAAGACGATACCGATCGAGTTTACGAACATCGGGTTGGTGGGAATGGACATCGGCGTTGAGACCGTCGGGCATTTCTCGGCCGCGCTTCAGGACGCGCGCATGATCATCTGGAATGGTCCAATGGGTGTGTTTGAAGAGCCGCCGTTTGATGAGGGAACGATCGGGGTTGCTAAGGCTGTTGCGGAAGCAGCCGATCGCGGCGCGACAGTGATCGTTGGCGGTGGTGATTCTGTCGCCGCTGTGACGCGCGCCGGCGTTGCCGATCGCATCACGCACATCTCGACAGGCGGCGGCGCGACTTTGGAGTTTTTGGCCGGCGAGACGTTGCCGGGTGTTGAGGCGTTGACGGACAAATAAATGCGCAAACCTGTAATCGCCGGAAACTGGAAAATGTACAAAACGCTCAGCGAGTCGGTCGAGACTGCGCTGGCGTTGAAACCGCTTGTGGCAAACGCGAACCACTGCGAAGTCGTGATCGCGCCTGTCTTTACCGCGCTGAAAACAGTGTGCGATCGCCTCGAGGGCTCGAACGTAAAAGTGTCAGCGCAGGACTGTTCGACCGAAAAAGAAGAAGGCGCGCACACCGGCGAGGTCGCGGCGTTTATGCTGCGAGACGTGGGCGCCAGGTATGTCATAGTCGGCCATTCGGAGCGGCGGCAGTTCTACGGCGAGACCGACGAACAGGTGAATCGTAAGGTTCAGGCAGGACTCGCGGCAGGTCTGACGGTCATCATGTGCGTGGGCGAAATGCTGGCTCAGCGCGAGGATGGAACAGCGCAAGACGTTGTCTCAGCACAGTTAGTCGGCGGCCTTAGCGGGTTGACACCATCGGATCTCGACCGTATCATCGTCGCCTACGAGCCCGTTTGGGCCATCGGCACGGGACGCACAGCGACGCCGGAGCAAGCGCAGGAAATGCACGCGTTTATCCGGCGCGTTTTCGCGGATAGGCACTCTTCAGCAGCGGCAGACGCGTTGCGGATCCTCTACGGCGGTTCAGTGAAGCCCGATAACATTCAGGGTTTGATGGCGCAAGCGGATATCGATGGCGCGTTGGTGGGTGGCGCGAGTTTGAAAGCGGATAGTTTCGCGCAGATTGTTAACTATCGAAGGTGAGCTTTGTACTTGGTGCTTTGCACTTGGCATTTGCTCGCTGGTTTAGCAAAGTTCTAGGAACAAAGCTCGGAGTATTTTTGACTTGTTAACTTATATTCTTTACGGACTATTTGTTCTTGCGTGCATCATCCTGATCGTGGTGATCCTGCTGCAACCGGGCAAAGCCGACGCGGGCGCGTTGTTCTCCAACACGCTCTCGAGCACGGCATTCGGCCCGCGCGGCACGGCGAGTTTGCTCGCGAAGATCACGATCGGCGCCGCCGCGGCGTTCATGTTGATTGCGTTGATGCTTGGTTTGCCGATCTTCAGTGGTTCGCGATCGGTGTTGTCATCGACACCCGCAAGCGCACCCGTGGCAAGCCCGAGTCCGACACCGGCGCAACAATCCGCGCCCGCACAACAGGCGCCCGCGACGTCGCCGACAGCGCCTGCTGCATCACCGGCTGGCAGTCAGTAGTTTTGCGGCGCCTTGAATTTGCGGATGTTCGTTCGTTGAAATCATTCCGGCTATAATGGCCGCAGCCTTCTAAACTCACTTCATGCCGAAGTGGCGGAACTGGCAGACGCGCACGTTTGAGGGGCGTGTGAGGCAACTCGTGGGGGTTCGAGTCCCCCCTTCGGCATATCAATGAAGCAGAGGCGACTTGCTCAAATTTTCCTCACACCCATATGCTTACATATTAACCGCTTGGTGATTTTTCTTCGATAACGACTTGTGTTTGGCGATTGGTGAGGGCCAAGTCGCGGAGTTGAACAATGATGATAAGCTTCACGAACTCCTTTGGTTATGAAGGGTTGAGATCCCATGGGCGGCTTTGCGTCCTACCACAAGTCGGCCCGCTTCTTTGTTTTGAGGATGAGGGGGCACTATAGCCACAGATATTTTTAGTTAGCTCATTTAAAGCTCCGGACTATGAGGATGAATCTCGATGAAAGCTATCAGGGCGTTGTTCTTGCTTATCGTTCCGGTGGTTGTGGCGGCTCATCCAGGCGGAGGGCTTATCGCTCTGGATGTAAATACGGTGATCTTTGGCGACTCGATGTATAACGCTGTCTGGCGGCTGGAGAAGGGCAGGAAGCCGGAGGCGTTAGTGAAGAACTTTCACGCACATTGGACCACTCGCGGGCTCGATGGCGAGGTCTATTCCGAATCGTTTCAGGAGATGGGCGGTGCGCTTTTTCGCATCCCTCTCGACGGCAGCAGGCACGTCAAGATTGCTGAGGAATCGGATATTGAGGCGTTAGTATTTGCGGTTGGCAAACGCGGGGAGATCATCTTCCAAAAGGGTGCGCTCATCATGGAACGCTCTGCGGAACGAAACGTGAAGCGCTTCCGAGGCTTTGGGGAAATCGCAAAGGGCGAGCCGCCTCTGCAGCAGGTTATCGCCTACCACTGGACGGCCGACGAAACACTGTATCTCTCCGATGGAAATTTTCTTCGGCGTGTAGACCCAAACGGCGTGGTCCGACTTGTAGCGCGAGTCCATGGCGAACTGATGCAGCCGAAGATTTGGAACTCGACTGGCGCACCTCGAATTTGGAGTATTGCGACCGACAGACGTAACCGCATCTATACGGCGCTTCCTGATATCGGTCAGGTTGTTCGGATCGATCTGGATGGTTCGCAGCACGTCGTCGACCGGAGCGCCGGTGGCTGGCGGGTCACAGCGGTGGCGACATTCGGCGATTCTGTCTTTCTGCTCGAGAGTAGCGACTCGACCAACGCCGGCCAGCGCGTGCGGGTGATCCGCGGTTCGGGGACAGTGGAGTTGTTGGGCCAGATCGAGCCTTAAGCTCGAATGTAGAAGCAATCCACAGAAATGCCCTCACTTAGTTGGGTGCGACGTACGGATCATTCGGTCTGTTGCGAAACCGCGCGTCGCCATCTCTCCAAGCAAGCGCTGATAAAGTTGCTCATCGAGTTGAGGCGTGCGACTCAGGATCCAGAGATAATCGCGATTCGGAGCACCGACCACCGCATATTCATAGTTTGGTCCAAGGTCAAGAATCCAGTAGTCACCGTAGAAAGGCCAAAAGAACGTCACCTTCAACTTTGCGTTCGTCTTCTTGTCAACGATCTTGGCCTTACCCTTGGCGGTCGTGTACTCGCCGTTCGCTTTTCGGCAACGATTGACGACATCGACCTTTCCATCAGACCGCAGAGTATAAGTAGCGGTAACTGAGTCGGCACACTTCTTTTCAAATCGATTTGGCAGCCGCGCAATCTCATACCAGCGCCCGGCGTAGCGCGACAGATCAACAGCGCTAACGACCGCAAGCTCGCCCTTGCGGTCTGCTGCTGCCATAGCTGCAAGGACCATCGTAACGATCACACTCAAAACAATCGGACTCCCTGTCATTTGTCTTCCCCCAAACCACTGCCCGTCCTTTGAGTGCGACGATCCAGTTCGCCGCACTCAAAGAAGCGTCCCCCCTTGCTCGAATCAGTTCATCGCCGGCATCAACACGCTGTCGATAATATGAATAACGCCGTTCGTTGCTTCCACGTCGGTGATGATCAACTTCGCCTGGTTGATTTTCACTCCATCTTTCTTGCTGATGTTTACTCTCTGACCTTGTAGCGTGGTCGCCGAACTGCTCGCAATCACTTCATTCGATGTAACTTTTCCGGGCACGACGTGATAAGCGAGAATTGCAGCCAGCCTGTTCTTGTTTTCAGGTTGTAACAACTCATCCAGTGTTTGCTGCGGCATCTTCCCAAAGGCAGCATCCGTCGGCGCAAACACGGTGAATGGTCCATCACCCTTCAAGGTCTCGAGCAAACCGGCTGCGCTCAACGCCGTCGTCAGGGTTGAAAAATAGTTGACCGCTAGTGCCGTCTCAACTATGTTGAATTTCCTGTGCATAACTCTCCCAAGTTGTCCTCACATTTTCGGCATCAGTACAGTGTCGATCACGTGAATCACACCATTTGAAGCTTTGACGTCGGTCTGGATTACTTTCGCATCGTCCACTCG
>DATELP010000200.1:0-5419 GCA_035276425.1 Pyrinomonadaceae bacterium | reverse complement strand
AAGACCTAGAAGAGCTTAACTTCGGTTATCGTGAGCGCGTTACGGATACGCATCTCGAACACATCAAACGTCTGCCACAGGAACTACCGGTTATCTTCGCTGCCGCAGCGAATCGCGCGCGTGAGGCGGGATTTGACGGCGTAGAGCTTCACTACGCGCACGCCTACACGATGGCCGGGTTTTTGAGCCGGCAGAACAATCGTGAAGACGGTTACGGCGGTTCGCCTGAGAATCGCGTTCGACTGCCGCTCGAGGTTTTTCGCGCCGTTCGCGAACGTGTTGGTAACGATTACGTCGTCGGGGCGCGATTTCTCGCGGATGAAGTGATCGAAGGTGGCAGTCGTGTTGAAGACGCGATCTACTACGCTCGAGAATTCGCCCGCGCGGGATTTGATTTTCTTTCGTTGTCGAAAGGTGGGAAGTTCGAAGACGCGCAACGGCCGAAGGTGGGCCAGGCGGTTTATCCGTACACTGGCCAAAGCGGTTATGAGTGCATGCCGACCGTGTTGTCAGACGAGGCTGGTCCATTCTCGCGAAATGTTCCACTGGTCGCTGCGATTAAGCGGGCCGTGAACGATGCCGGTTTTCATGTTCCTGTGGTGGCGGCTGGAGGTATTTCAACCTTCGAACAAGCGGAAGAGATTTTGCGGATGGACCAGGCGGATATTGTTGGATTGGCGCGGCAGGCACTCGCGGATCCGGATTGGTTTGTGAAAGTCCTGCTCGGGCGTGGTGATGAAGTTCGGCGTTGCACTTACACGAATTACTGCGAAGCGCTCGATCAGGCGCACCGGCCGGTAACGTGCAAACTGTGGGACCGTGTTGATTTGGATGAGCCCGGAATCGCTACGGTTGATGAGGGGCGTCGACGCCTGGAGCCGCCGGCGTGGCGTCAGTGACCGGTTGCTGCTTCGTAAGCTTTAATGAACTCCGGCGCTCGCTTCTTTAGATCTTCGTAAGTGACTCTACCACTGCGCGTCATCACACTGAACGCCAAATCCATCGGGCTCAGGTGCATGTAGTTTCGCACCTGCTCAAACCACAACATGCTTTCGAAAGCAGCCGACTGGTATTCCTCGATCACCGGCCTCCGTGTCTCCGCGAAACGCGCCAGCGCGTCTTGTACGCCGCTCGTTTGTTGAAACGACTCAGCCAGCGCAATCGCATCTTCCATCGCGAGCTTCGTGCCCGAACCGATTGAAAAGTGAGCCGTGTGTAGCGCGTCGCCGAGCAGCACGAGATTCTCGTAAAACCAGTTCTCGTTTTTCACGAGCAAAAACTGAATCCACTTCGAGTTGTTCGACAGCAGCGGATGTCCGTGTAGATCCGCGGCGAAAACCTCTTCTATATATCCACGCGTCTCTGCATCAGACATTCGATCGAAGCCGGCTTTCTTCCACGTCTCGGGATCGCACTCGACGATGAACGTGCTCGTCTGCTTGTTGAACTTGTACGAATGCGCCGCGAATGTCCCTCCCGCGTGCTGGCGAAACGTCAGCGTCAAACCGTGAAATAACTGATTCGTGCCGTACCAGATGTAACGGTGCGCGCGCAGGTCGAGCTGCGGTTTGAGCTGTTCGAGATACTGCAAACGAACCGCGCTGTTCACGCCATCAGCGGCCACCAGTAGATCGCACTCGCGACGCAGCGCCTCCACGTCATGAACTTCCGTACGAAAGCTAACCTCGACCCCTAACTCTTCAGCGCGCCGTTGCAGAATCTTGAGCAGTTGCAACCGAGCGATTCCCGAAAAACTATTTCCATGAATCGAGATCTTCTCGTCTTGATGAGCCACCTCACGATGGACCACGTCAACGTTATCCCACGCCTCAAACTGCTTCGTGATCTCCGTGTGCGACTCTGCATCCGCGGCCCTGAGATTCGCGAGCGTCTTCCCGGAAAACACGACCCCCCAACCAAACGTATCATCCGGTCCATTTCTCTCATAAACCCGAATTCGTCGCCCCGGCTCCGCCTTCTTCATCAGGATCGCAAAATACAACCCCGCTGGCCCACCGCCTATGATGTTGATGTTCATAGCTCGCTGCGTTTTTGAGCCACAAAGAGGCACAAGGAAAGTATTGAGGGAAGCTTCTTGTGCCTTTTGTGCCTTTTTGTGGCGATTGCCTTTCGTGGCTTGAACTTTCGATTAGTGCGGTACATCGCTCAGTAACCTTCGGCCCGAGGATCGAAACCGTAGGCACGGATGACGTCTTCGCGGGGCAGGACACGAGCGATGAATCGTCGCCTCAACTCTGTTTCGTCCGCGTGTGGAAAGCGATGGCGCAGGTCAGCCCGGATTAGATCGCGCATGGTGTCGGTGAGTGCGAAGGCGAGTGAGAGTTTTTGTGCGGGAGACAACCGACGCATTAACTCGAACTGTTTGCGTTGAGCATCAGGTGTTGTATCCGGCGAGAGTGGCTTCATGCGTCAGTGCCTTCGCGGTTCTCGCGCAGCAGTTGGCCGGCGATGACGAGCTTCTGGATTTCGGAGGTGCCTTCGTAGATGCGCAGCGCGCGGACGTCGCGATAGAGACGCTCGACTACGCTGCCGCGCACGAGGCCGGCGCCGCCGTGAATCTGGACCGCGCTGTCGATGATCCTGCCGGCCGCTTCGGTGGCGAAGAGTTTCGCTTCACTGGCCTCGCGTGTGACGCGCGCGTCTGAAGTGTCGCGCGTGTAGGCGGCGCGATAGACGAGCAGGCGCGCGGCATCGAGTTCGGTCGCCATATCCGCGAGTTTTTCCTGGACCAACTGGTGTTCGCACAACAAACGTCCGAACTGTTTGCGCGTCGAGGCATAGCGCACGGATTCGTCGAGCGCGCGCCGCGCCATGCCGCACGCCGCCGCACCGACACTCGCGCGAAACGTGTCGAGCGTTTCCATCGCCAAACGAAATCCGTCGCCTTCGTTGCCGACCATATCTTCGGCAGGCACGCGACACTCGTTGAAAGCGATCTCGCCGATCGGATGGGGCGAGATCAATTCGGTGCGTTCGACGACACTGAAGCCCTGCATCTTCGACCCGACCACGAAAGCCGAGAGCATCGGACGGCCATCATCGCGCGCGCCAGTGCGAACAAAAACGGTGTAAAAGTCAGCAATACCGGCGTTTGAAATAAATCTCTTGCGACCGTCGATAACATAAGTCTCGCCATCACGACGCGCGGTGGTTTGAATCGATGCGACGTCCGAACCAGCTTCCGGTTCAGTCAACGCAAACGCGGCAATCGCTTTACCCTGAAGCGAGCGCGCGAGCCAGAACTCACGCACGTGATCCGGCGCCGCCTGCGAGATCGCGTACGTGCCGAGTCCCTGCATGACAAAAGCGAGATCCGCGAGCGAAGACGAGTACGATAGCGCTTCACGAATCAAACAGAGCGCGCGCGTATCGAGTTTCGACACCGCGACGGCGTAGTTCAGTAATCCCGCACCGGCGAGCAGCTTCACAAAGTGGCGCGCGAGTCCTTCGACGTCATCTTCCGCGCCGGCGTGCGGCTCGATCTCGCGACTCACAAAGTGCGTCACGACTTGCGCGAGATTGCGGTGATCGTCAGTAAAAAACGGGAGTTCGATCATCAACCCGGTCCATTTCGGTCTTTGTACTTTGAACTTTGAACTTTGTACTTTGAACTTGTCCTTTGGTGGACTTCTTATCCAAGTACCAAGTGCAAAGAACAAAGTTCTAAGTTCACTTAAACCTCGGTTCTCGTTTCGCTACAAACGCTTCGTAAGCTTCACGATAATCAGGATGCTGCATGCAGATCGCCTGCGCTTGCGCTTCACTCTCGAGCGCCGACTCGAAATCCATGTGCAGCTCGCGGTTGAGCATCTCTTTCGTTTTGCCTAAAGCGAATCCCGGTCCGCGCGCCAGCCGTTCGGCAAACTCTCGCGTCGTCGCTTGTAGCTGATCCGCGGCGACCACGCGATTATAGAATCCGATGCGTTCGGCTTCAGCAGCGGTGATGAAGTCGCCAGTGTAAAGAAGCTCGGTTGCTTTTGATAGACCAACGATGCGTGGCAGCAGATGCGACGCGCCCATGTCTGTGCCCGCCAGTCCGACTTTAACAAACAGAAAAGCGATGCGCGCATCTTCGCTGGCGATACGCAGATCGGAAGCGAGTGCGATGCAGGCGCCTGCGCCCGCAGTGGTGCCATTGAGACTCGCAATTACCGGCTTCGGCAGCGCGCGGATGTTGCGAATGAGTTCGCAAGTCATACGCGTGAACTCGAGTAAGCCTTCCATGTCGCGGCTGAAGAGTTCGCCGATGATGTCGCGCACGTCGCCGCCGGAACAGAACGCGCGACCCGCACCTGTGATGACAACTACGCGAACGTCACGTTCTTGACGCAACGCGGCAAACGTGTCAGTCAATTCGCGATAGACTTCAAACGTCAGCGCATTCAAACGATCGGGCCGGTTCAACGTGATCGTCGCGACGCCCTGTTCGTCCTGTTCGTAAAGAAACGACGTTGTTGGCTTCATGCGGGTATCAACGCCATCCCTTCGATTTCTACTTTCGCTTCATCATCCAAAAGGGCGGAAACCTCAACCAGCACCATCGCCGGGAAGTGTGTGCCGAGATGCTTGCGATAACGTTCGCCGACTTCGCGTGTAGACGCGAGGTACTCACGCTTGTTCGTCACGTAAACAATCAGTCGAACGATATGTTCCGGAGCGCCATTCGCTTCCTGAACTACGGTCTTTACGTTTGCGAGCGCGCGATCAAACTGTTCGACAAAATCGCTGCTCACAATCTTCTGTTCTTCGTTCCAGGCGATCTGTCCGGAGATGAACAACAGCTTGCCGGTCGCGTCCGCAAGCAGACCATGTGAGTAACCGCTCGGCTTTCCGAGTGATTGGGGATTGATTAAGGTGAAAGGCATGAGGAGAGGTTAATTGCTCGGAGGGGCTCAGAGCAACTTATCAAGACGCGAAGCGAGTTGCGCGGCCAGATTGCCTTGCGGATCGAGTCCGCCGATCGGCTCGCCCGAAATGTTTCCTTCCTTATCGAGAATCACGATCGAGGGCAACTGATCGACACCAAATCTCTTCGACACCGCGCCGTCCGGATCGCGCAGCACGGTGACTTTCAAGCCATACTTCTGCGAGAAGTTGCGGAGCTGTTCGTCGCTGGCAAAGTTCTTGGACTTCGAATCGTCTGACTCGGTGCTGACCCAATAGACCACCACGCCACGGTCCGAGTATTCGTCAGCAAGCTTGCGCACGCCCTGAAGCTGCGTTCTCGATAATGGCAACCACGAAGCACCAAACGCCATTACGACGACTTCACCGTGCAGGCTGTTGGAGGTGACGGTTTGACCGTCAATCGATCGCAACGAGAACTCTACTGGACCACTGGCGCCGCGTCCTTGCGCAAAAACCGCGCAACTCGCGAGCACTGCCATCAATCCCGCCA
>DATELP010000199.1:0-9867 GCA_035276425.1 Pyrinomonadaceae bacterium | reverse complement strand
CTCGACGCACAGTCGCTTGAACTCCTCCGAATGTCGTCGCACTCGTCTCTTCGCCACTTCACAGCTCCTTTCTGCCTAAGTGTGCCTATAACGAGTGTCTCAATCCAGGGGTTCAGTCCAAAGCACAAAAGGCACAAGAGGTGTAAAGGAGGTAGCGGATCGCTTCTCCTTTATGCTGTTTGTGCCTCTTGTGCTTTTTGTGCCTCTTTGTGGCTACGAGTCGTTACTAAAGCCACGCCCGCGAAGATAAGGAGCGTGGCCACGCTGGCGCGTGAGCTCCAGTGTTCGCCCAGGAACAGCGGCGCGAAGCCAAAGGCGATGAGTGGCTGAAGATAGATGTAGATAGCCGCGACGCCTGGAGATACGTGCTGAAGCGCCCAGGCGTTGAGGTAATAAGCGCTGACAGTCGGCAACAAAATCACCACGCCCACCAGCAACCACACGGGCCAACCAATCGCCGCGACGTTCTCGTTTCCGAACGAGTAAAAACCCAGCGGCACTATCATCACCGCACTCACCAGGAAGATCCATGTGATCACGTTCAGCGCGCCGTAGCGCTCGAGCAGCCGCTTCGAAATCACGAGGTAAATCGCGTACAGCAATCCGTTGCAAAGCAGCAACAAGTTTCCCAGCGTCGTTTCGTGTGACAATTCCGCCTGCGTTGGATTGATCAGATAGACGACACCCGCGCCCGCGAGCAGGATGCCGCCGAGGCGCTTTAGCGACCAGTTGTCGTAGCGAAAGAGAATACTCACGAACAACGTGATCACCGGAATGGCTGCCGTTAGCAACGCCGCATTGATGACCGTCGTGAGCGAGAGTGCTTTCACGTAGAGCAGTTGATTGCCAACGACTCCGCAGATGCTGCAAAGAACGAGCAGGACGAAGTCTCGTCGCGGCATTTTTAACAGCGGTTTGAGTTGACGTTGCAACAGTGCAAAGGCAATCGCGCCGCCTACGAGCCGGCACGTCACGAGACTCGTGACGGACATCGAGCGTAGGATGACTTTGCCCATGATGGGCCAAGTGCCGAAGAGGACTTGAACTGTGACGAGCGCGAGGTGAGGCCGGAATCGCTGGCTCATACCACGAGGTAGAGCGGGTTTTCGAGAATCTTCTTGAATGTTTGCAGGAACTTCGCGCCGGTTGCGCCGTCGATGACGCGATGATCGCACGACATCGTGACGCGCATGATTTGCCGAACGACGATCTCGTTGTCACGCACGACCGGTTTCGGCGTCATCGCGCCGATCGCGAGAATCGCGCCTTCCGGTGGGTTGATCACTGCGGTGAATTCGTCGATGCCAAACATGCCGAGATTGCTGATCGAGAACGTCGCGCCGGTGTACTCTTCCGGTTTCAGTCGTTTCGAACGCGCACGTTCGGCAAGCTCGCGTACTTCGGCCGCGATCTGGCTCAGCGACTTCTGATCGGCTCCGCGTACGACCGGGGTTATCAGCCCGTCTTCAATCGCCACGGCCACGCCGATGTCGACGTGTTCGTAGTAGCGGACAAACTTCTCCTGGAACGACGCGTTCACTTGCGGATGTTGCATCAGGGCCGCGGCAGTGACTTTGATGATGATGTCGTTGATGCTGATCTTCAGATCGGGATCGAGCGCGTTGATGCCGCGACGCATTTCCGCGGCGCGATCCATTTCGATCTCGGTCGTGAGAAAGAAATGCGGTATTGGCCCAAGCGACGTGACGAGGCGTTTGGCGATCGTCTGTCGGATTTGAGTAGCCGGCTCATCGCGATACGCCGAAGCTGCTGCGACAGGCGCGGGCTGGCCCGGTTCGACAGGACGCGGATAACGTTGCGGCGCAGGCGCAGCCTTTGGTTGGCTGAGCGCGGCTTCGATATCTTTCTTGACGATGCGTCCGCCGGGTCCACTGCCTTGAATCGAGCGCAGATCCAGACCTGACTCAGCCGCCATACGCGCTGCGAGTGGCGACACGATCAACCGACCCGAAGGAGCACTGCCTGCCGGCGCAGTTGCTACCTGACGACCATTAGTGGCGTTAGTAGCATTACTGGTATTACTCGCGCTTCCTGCGGCAGCAGCTTGCGCCTGTGCCGGTTGCGCGGGTTGTTCCGCTGCGGCTGGAGCCGGAGGCGCAGGAGGTTCAGGCGCCGCAGGCGCTTGAGCGGGCTTAGCAGCCGGTGCTTCCGAGAGCAGGGAAGAGATATCTTCGTCAACTTCGCCGACGATCGCGATCGGTTCTCCGAGCGGCGCTGACTGTCCCTCGCCGATAATAATCTTGCGCAGGACGCCGTTCGTCAGCGCCTGCATTTCCATTGTCGCTTTGTCAGTATCGATTTCCGCGAGCGGCTCGCCCATGGCGACCTTGTCGCCTTCCTTCTTCAGCCAGCGCGCGATCTGTCCCTCCTCCATCGTCGGGGAGAGCTTCGGCATGATTACCTTTGTTGCCATAGAGTTTTTAGCTATCGAGATAAGCCACTTCACGAACTGCCGCCACAATCCTCGCCACGTCGGGTATCGCCAGGTTTTCGAGGTTCTTCGCGTAAGGCATCGGCACGTCAGCGCCCGACACGCGCTTGATCGGAGCGTCGAGATAATCAAACGCGCGCTCCATGATCTGCATGCTGATCTCGGCGCCCACGCCGCAGATCGGATGTGATTCTTCCGCCACCACCACGCGATTCGTCTTCTTCACTGATTCAACAATCGTGTCGATGTCGAGCGGACGAATCGTGCGCGGGTCGATCACTTCGCACGACACACCTTGCTGCTCGAGCTGCTCCGCGGCTTTCAACGCCACCGGCACCATCAACGAGCGCGCGACGATCGTCACGTCTTTTCCTTCACGTTTGACGTCGGCGACTCCGAGCGGGATCGTGAAGTCGGGATCGTCGGGAACTTCGCCCTTATTGCCGTACATTCGTTCCTGTTCGATAAAGACGACCGGATCGTCGTCGCGAATCGCAGACTTCAAAAGACCCTTGGCGTCCGCGGGCGTCGAAGGCATCACGACTTTGATCCCGGGAAAATACGCATACCACGATTCGATCGCTTGCGAGTGTTGCGAAGAAACCTGAAACGCCGAACCGCCCGGCCCGCGAAACACGATCGGGATCTTGAACTGACCGCCCGACATGTAAAGCATCTTCGCAGCAGAGTTGATGATTTGATCCGTGGCGAGGATCGAGAAGTTAAAGGTCATGAACTCGACGATCGGCCGCAGTCCAACCATCGCCGCGCCGACGCCGAGTCCGGCAAAACCAAGCTCCGTGATCGGCGTATCGATCACTCGCCGTGGTCCAAACTCGTGCAACAGACCTTTGGTGACTTTGTAGGCGCCATCGTAGGCAGCCACTTCCTCGCCCATGATGAAAACTTTGTCGTCGCGGGCTAACTCTTCCTTGATCGCCTGATTAAGCGCTTCGCGTATGGTGATAGTCGACATGGATGCTATTGATTCTTGTTCCGGGATGGATCGATCGGATTGGCGTAAACCTCTGTGTAGAGTTCCGCTGGATCCGGCAAAGGACTCTCGTCGGCGAAGCGAAACGCGTCTTCCACTTCCTCGTGGATCTGCTTGTCGATCTCCTTGAGACCTGCTTCATCGATCACTTTTTCTTCGATCAAGCTCGCGGAAAAGAGTTTGATCGGATCGCGTTCCTGATACTTCTCGATCTCCGCGCGCGTGCGATAGTTGCCGGGATCGGACATCGAGTGGCCCATGAAGCGATAGGTGCGAACTTCGAGCAACGTTGGGAGCGACTCCTTGCGTCCACGTTCAACAGCCCGCAGCACGGCTTCACGCACAGCCAGCACGTCCATGCCGTCGACAAACTCCGACGCCATCTCGTACGCGCAACCCTTTTGCGCGATGTCGCGCAATGACATAGCGCGCGCGAGCGAAGTGCCCATGCCGTACTGGTTGTTTTCGCAGATGTAGATGCAGGGAAGTTTCCAAAGCTGCGCCATGTTCAGCGACTCGTGAAACGCGCCCTGGTTCACCGCGGCTTCGCCGAAGAAGCACAGCGTCACTTGATCGGTGCTCTGGTACATGGAGGCGAACGCAGCGCCGGTTGCCAGCGGAATTTGGCCGCCGACAATCGCGTGACCGCCGAGAAAGCCGAGGTCTTTATCAAACATGTGCATCGAGCCGCCTTTGCCTTTCGAGCAGCCCGTTGCTTTGCCAAACAACTCCGCCATGATGGATCGCGCGGACATTCCTTTCGCGAGTGCATGGCCGTGTTCGCGATAGCTGGCAAACACGTAATCGTCTTTGCGAATCGCGGAGATCGCGCCGACCGCAACCGCTTCCTGCCCAATGTAAAGGTGACAGAAGCCGCCGATCTTGCCCGCAACGTAAGCTTCCGCCGACTTCTCCTCGAAGCGGCGAATCAGGAGCATCTGGCGATAGAGGCCGATGAGTTGTTCCTGGTTGAGCCCGGTGAAACGGTCTTTCTGGCGTTCCTTGACTTCTTCGTGTTCGCGGGCGAGTTGGTTTCGATCTACGTCGTTTGGCGCATCGATCACGCCGGTGGAGCTTTGTTCTTCGGCTCCTGCTCGGGAGGGTGGTGCTGCTGTTTGTTTGCTCATGGGTTGTTTTTGAAAACTCGGATTATAGCCACAAAAGGGCCGCACCACAAAAAGGCACAAAAGACACAAGAAATGTTTTGAGTTCAAGCTTTAGCTTACTGCGTCGAACGGCAGCCTAAAGGCTGAACTCAAAACAGTTCTTCGTTTTTGTGCTTCTTGTGCCTTTTTGTGGCTTTCTTTTGTGGTTAGGTCATCATGTCGATAGAGCTGACGCCGGCGCCGGCCACGGTGAGAATTGTTTTGCGGCCGTGTTTGTCGCGCTGCATGCGGCGCGCGGCGGCGGTTAACAACTCTTCACTCGTCTCTCCATCTTCAGGGAAACACGCAACGCCTATACTCACGCCCAAACCGATCATCGTGCCGTTACGCACTGAAAACAATTGCTCTTCAACCGTGTTCCGGATGCGATCCGCGATCGACGCGGCCATCTTGCTCGAAGCCATCGGCATGATCGCGACAAACTCATCGCCAGCGTAGCGCGTGAGAATGTCCATCTGCCGCAACTCGCGTCGCACAACACCCGCCACACTCGCCAACAACCGATCGCCAATCGAATGGCCGTACTGATCGTTAACCACCTTGAAGTCGTCGATATCCATGCAAAGCACGGCGAGCGACTCACGATTCATTCGCTGGCACTCGGCAATACGCTGCTCGAGCATCATGTAGAACCCACGCGCATTCGGCAGCTCAGTCAATGGATCGACGAGGGCACTTTCGCGTGTCTTTTCGTAAGTCAGTGCATTGTTGAGCGCGCTCGAAGCGTGCTGACAAACCGATTCGAGCAAACGCACGTGTTCGGTCGTGTAAGAAGTGCGGCTCTGTGAGTAAAGCGAGATCGCGCCAAACGCGCCGTCGTCGCGCACCAACGGCGACACCAGCACGCCGCGAAAACGTTTGACGATCTCATCGGAGATCCCGACCATGTCCAGTTCCGGAGACGCGTTGCACATCGAGCGCGCGTTCGCTATGGCCCAGCCAGTGATCCCCTCGCCAACAATGATGCGACGGCTGGAAAACAGTTCCGCTTCTTCACCAACAGCGTGCGCGGCAACCGCTTTACCCGATCGTTCGTCGACCAGGAAAATCACGCAACTATCAAACGGAACAATCGCCTTCAACTTGTTCGCCACCAACGTGACCGTGTCGCTCAAATTCAGTGACGAACCAATCGTTTGGGCGATTTCGTGAAGCGCAAACACCTCGCGTTGTGCTTCGGAGATGGAACGGAAGCCGCTCGTTTCCTCGGTCGGCGCGCCGAGAATGTCGGACGCCAAACCGGCATCAGGCTTGGTGCTGGTTTCAGTGTCGATCGCGGACGCTGAAGCGACCTGTTCCTGAATGTCTTCTGAAGCGATCAGCCGGTCAAACTCTTCGACGTGAGCGGAAAACTTCTTCACGACCTTCGGATCGAAAGCCGTGCCGACCATGTTGTTCAGCAACGCCAGCGAATCCTCGCGTTTCATTCCTTTGCGATACGGACGATCGCAACGCGTCGCGTCGTAAAAATCGACGACCGAAATGATTCGCGCGATGAGCGGGATCTGTTCGCCCTTCAGACCTTTCGGATAGCCGCTGCCGTCCCACTTCTCGTGGTGAAAGCGCACGATTTCTTCAACCGGGTAAGGGAAGTTGACGCGTTTGAGAATATCGCCGCCGACGGTCGGATGAATCTTCATCTTGGCGAACTCTGCTTCGGTGAGTTTGCCCGGTTTGTTGAGGATGTACTCGGGAACGGCGAGCTTACCGATGTCGTGCAGCAGCGCTCCTGCATGCAACGCACGCAGATCGCTTTCTGAAACGCTAAAGAGCTTGCCCATCTGCGTCGCGTAGATTTGCGTGCGGCGCACGTGACCGTGCGTCGTTTGGTCCTTCGCGTCGATCGCGATGGCCAGCGACTCGATGGTGTTCATGTGAATCGTGGCCATCTCTTCGGCGTGCCGGGCGCGCTCGGCTTCGGCGTCGCCCAACTCCCGCAAACGCTTTTCGTTGGAGTTGTAGGCAAGATAGAAGAGGGCCGCGATCAACAAGGCAACGAGGACGATCGCGATGCCTTTGTCGAGCAGAAGCAGTCCGAGGCTGACCACAGAAACTGCGGCAAGTAGGGCGGTAGCCGGAGAGTTTAATTTCAGCATGCGGCGCTTAGGGCAAGGATCGGGTAATTTGGGAACGTGCCAAACAGTGTTGGCACGTGCATAACTATAGGCTTTTCAGTGCATTTCCGTCAAGTTTTCGGCCACGGATTTACACGGAGTTACACGGACTCCAGTTGAGATTGTAGATCCGCTGTTGAGGTGACTGGACGTTGGCAGGTGTAGTTCTCACAGACGTAGGCCGTAGGTTTGCCGTCGAGTAGCGGACGGTTTTGCAGGAGAGGGATTGAGGCCACTGCGTCTGCGTTGTCGACGAGGCTTGGAGCAACTACTTTGTTTGGCAGATACTTGCGCCAGGTTTCCTGAAGCATCGGTTGAATGTCGGATTGGTCCTTGCCGACGATGGCGATCTCTTTGGGACTGGAGAGCAGGAAGTCCATCGCCGAGAGCGCGTAGCCGAAACCGGACGGGTAGCGGCGCACCTGATCGGAGATTACGGTCAAAACTTTCTGCGCGATGTCACGATAGCTTTCGTTGTTTGTCAGGATTGCGAGACGCAGTAACACGTCCGCGGCGACCGAGTTTCCAGACGGAGTCGCATTATCGAAATAATCCTTTGAGCGGACGATCAGGTCCTCGTGACTCGTGCCGGTGAAGAAAAATCCGCCGCCTTCTCCGTCCCAAAATTCTTCGATCATGCGGTCGGTCACCGCGATGGCTTCTTTTAGCCAGCGAAACTCGCCGGTGGTTTCGTACAACGTGACGAGTCCTTCGGCGAAGAATGCGTAGTCTTCCAGGTACGCATTGAACTTTGCGACGCCGTCTTTGTAGGTGCGGAGGAGAAAACCATCTCGGCGCAAATTCTTTAAGACGAACTCAGCGTTTCGTTGCGCGGCTTCCGTGTAGTCAGGACGATTGAGAATCACGCCTGCTTCCGCGAAACTCGCGAGCATCAGACCGTTCCAGGCGGTGATGATCTTTTCGTCGCGATCGGGTTTGATTCGTTGCTCGCGGTGTTCGAACAGTTTGCGCTTGTTGTCCGGGTCCGGCGGATCGGCCGTGGGGTCATTGACGTTGAGGATGTTCTTGCCTTCGAAGTTTCCGCCTTCGGTGACGTCGTAGTAGGAGTTGAATTTGGAAGCATCGGCCTCGCCGAGAACGGATTTGACCTCGCTGAGATCCCAGACGAAGAACTTGCCTTCGTGCCCCTCGGAGTCGGCGTCCTGAGTTGAATAGAAACCACTGGCGGGATCGGTCATCTCACGCAACACGTAATCGAGAATACCTTCCGCGGTTTCGCGCGCGAGCGGTTCGCGTTCTAACTGGAAGTAATGAAGATAAAAACGCGAGAGCAGGGCATTGTCGTAAAGCATTTTCTCGAAATGCGGGACGAGCCATTTGGCGTCGGTCGAGTAGCGATGAAAACCGCCGCCGAGTTGATCGTACATGCCGCCGTGGGCCATCTTTTGCGCCGTGTGCCGCACCATCTCGAGCGCGTCTTTGTTGCCAGTGCGTTTGTACGTCCGCAGCAAAAACTCAAGCGCCATCGCGGGCGGAAACTTCGGCGCGCCGCCGAAGCCGCCGTTGATCGAGTCGTAACTCCGCACGATGCCGGCGTAAGCAGCGTCCAGCAACCCCTTTTCAATCGGATTAGTCGTTCCACCCGATTCGCTCAACCGGCGCAGTTCTTTTAAGAGTGCTGTTCCGTTTTCCACGATCTCGTCGTGACGATCGCGATAAGCTTCCGCAACGCTGATCAGCACACGCGGGAAGCCGGGCATGTTGTAACGATCCTGCGGCGGGAAATAAGTGCCACCATAAAACGGCACGCCCTCCGGCGTGAGAAAAACCGTCATGGGCCAACCGCCGTGATGCGTCATCATCTGCACGGCGTTCATGTAGATCTGATCGAGATCCGGCCGCTCTTCGCGATCGACTTTGATGTTCACGAAAAGCTCGTTCATGAGTTGCGCGATGTCTTCGTTCTCGAACGACTCATGGGCCATCACGTGACACCAGTGACAAGCGGAATAACCAATGCTCAGCAGCACGGGTTTGTTTTCGCTGCGCGCTTTGGCAAACGCCTCGCCGCCCCACGGATACCAGTCGACCGGGTTGTGCGCGTGCTGAAGTAGGTAAGGACTGCTTTCGTTTATCAGATGATTTGTGTGTTCCGCTTGTTCCATTTTGCGACCTGCTTGTTAGTCAGTCTTTGAACCAATAGGGCGTCTTCTTTGTCCAGGGATTATTTGGGTACTTGCGATGCAGCACGTCGAACGCTGTTTTGGACCAACGGGCGCTGTCTTTGTCGGTGCAGCCGTAACGCGTGGTTCTCACCGCGAGATGTAAAGCTTCCGGTACACGCGGATCGGTCGAATGCGTGTTGGCCCATTGAACGACTTGCTTGACGATGTAGTTAGGAGCGGTGCCGAGAGCACTCAGCGTGCTCCACTCTTTCTCGGCCTTCGCAGAATCGGCCGGGGAAAGAAAACGCGGCGGCTTGCCGGTCGTGACCGCCGTGAACTGGATGGCCTCACGATTCTCTTCCGCGGTGGTGGGTTGGAAAGCAGCAGAGCACCACCAATTATCGCGATACGAGTCTTGTTGCGTCAGTGGAATCGTTCGGCCGATACCGGCATCGACGACGGGTTCCATACCGGGTGTTTTCAACCAAGCGTAGATCGCCGCAAACTTCTTTTCGTCAGGTTGCGCGGTCGATGAATATTCGTTTAGCAGCGTCGACAGATCGGGAAAAAGATTGGCGAGCACTGGCGTCAACTCGTCCGCGGTTTTCGTGTCGCCAAGCAACGCCGCACGCAGCCACGCGGCCTGGGCCAGATCGCGGCGTGGTCCAAGCGGCAGCACCTTGCTGCTGGCGGCTTCCTTGAGCACCGAAAGCGGCAACTGCTTGTTGATTGCGTTGGCGGCGTCGACGTCGAAAAACGGTTTGCCGGCCTGGCCCTTTGTTTCTTCGGATACTTCGGCGTCTTCAACCGGCAGTTCGCGGCCGTCGTCATTCCAACTGAGAACTGCCGGAACGCGCGCCGCGTCGGCCAGAAACTCGTCGAGAGAATTGGCGAGCAGCATTCGTTGACCGACCAGCAGATTCAACGCTGACTCGTCGAAATGAGCGCGATCGGTTTTCAACGTTTGGTCGAGCAGCGTGCGTGCTTCGTTGCTCTTGCCTGTCTCAATCAGCAA
>DATELP010000198.1:0-5274 GCA_035276425.1 Pyrinomonadaceae bacterium | reverse complement strand
TTTTGTTAGCGGTTATGTAGTCTTCGAGCTTCTTACGATCCGGGTAGTCGGGTTTCTTTTTCAGAAACTGTTCGTATTCGAGCGCCGCGAGATCTTTCATACCGGCGGCGTTGTAGAGCGTTGCGAGCCGCAAGTGCGCATCGGCTCTGCCAACCGGATCGAGTTTGATTGCTTCGTTGAGATAACCAACGGCCTTCGAACCTTTTTTGATCTGTAAGTACGATTCGCCGAGATAGTAGTTTGCGTCAGCGGACGACGGTTGAATTTCGACGGCTTTGGTTAACGGCTCGATCGCGCCTTCGAAATTCTTACGCACCACGCGCACGCGGCCGAGATTCATTTGTCCGAGAAAGAACTGCGGCCGTTCAGTCACGCTTTTTACATAAGCGTTCTCGCTCTCATCGAGATTTTGTTTGAAAAGATAGAGCGTGCCGAGTTCGGCCCAAGCCTGAAAGTCGTGCGAGTCGGCGGCGAGTAGTTGACGCAAGGTCGCGATCGCGTCGTCGTAACGTTTCTGATCGGTTGCTTCCCGCGCGGTCACAAACAACTTCTCGTTAGCCTCAGTTCGTTTGTAAAAATCGGACGCGGAGACTGTGCCCGGTTTCGACGAGCCATTTCCTTTCCACGCCAGTTCGATATTCTGCCGCACTCGTTCCGCGCCGCCCGACAAAATCTCAACGCGCATGCGCGCGACCTCTTCGTGGTCCAACAGCACGAGCAATACATACTGGCCAGCCGCGAGATTGATGAACTGATAACGCCCGCCGGAACTGACGTACTGTCGATCTGCCGGAAGACCGCCGAGATTGTTGAGCACGATCTCGTACATCAGAGGCTTGGTTTTCTTGTCCCCACCTTCGTCGACAGTGACGTCGCCAAAGAGAATGTAAGGGCCGCCTCCGATTCCCAACTGCGATTTGCGGTCTTGCGCGAAAGCGCACGCAGCGAAGACGAGGATAGCGAACACAGAGAAAACAACCCTACGCATGATCGATCTCTCCTCCCTCGACAGAATTCACAGAAGTTACAGGATTTTGCTGTCTAAGAAAACCAAAACGGGCTGAAGCTTTTGAGCTCCAGCCCGTTCGTTTAAGTTAACCCCAGGTGAAGCTCAGAAAGTGAAACGAGCTCCAACCTGCATCACGCGCGGTTGGCCCTGGATCGAAGTAAAGTTCGACCAGTTGCTGGGAATATCGTCAACCGAAGTGATCTGGTCGGGGTCGAGCTGTAAACCAAAACCGCTGCGGCTGGTGTCCATACCAAACATCCGCTGCGTATTAGTGACGTTGAATACCTCGAAGCGAATCTGAAGTTTCTGTGTTTCGCTCCAAGGCATGTCAAACGACTTGCTCAAACCCATGTCGAGGTTTACGTAGCCGGGCAGACGCAGCACGTTGCGATCGCCGGTTTCACCAGCGGACGCACCACGCCAGCTCTTGTAAGCTTCGAACAGGCAGTCGCCGAAGAGCTTGCCGCCTTGCGTCGGACAAGACTCAATCGGCCTGATACGAACGCCGCTGCTCTGAGCATTCCAGTTGGTGGCCCAACGCGCATCGTCGTACGGACTGAACATCGGCAAGCCCGAGTTCCAACGGAAGATGCCGCTCATCTGCCAGCCGCCGAGGAACGCATTCGCCAGCTTGTTGACGCCGGAGAAGTACCGGCGGCCACGGCCAAACGGCAATTCCCAAACAGCGTTGGCATTGATGATGTGACGGACGTCGAAGTCGGAGTTGGCAAAGTTGTCGCGTTGCCGCAACGGATTCAGGATAAACGCTCCACCGAACGCGTCGCTGGTCTGGAGACCGGAAGCATCGTCCATCGAATGTGACAGCGTGTAGTTGAAGTCCATCGTCAAACTACGACCGAGACGCTCGCGAATGCTGAGCGTTCCAGCGTGATAGTTTGATCTGGCAATGCTGCTGAATGCCGACAGGGCGCCGTACTGCGGATGGAAGAAGATGTTGCGTCCCAATCCATCTTCGATAACGTCCTGCGTGTCGGTCCAGTCGTTGCCGTAGAAGTTCAAAGCAACGGCATACACGGCTTGTGTCTGCGACAGGTTGTAAGTCGGGAACACGTCGCAACAGGTTCCGAAGTAGATCTCATCCATCGCTTGCGCGAACGAGACCGGGTTGCCGTCTAACAAGATGCTGGTCGGCAGCATGTTCTGGAACCACGGAATATTCGGGATCTGATCGATCGGCGTACCGGCTCGCCGGAACTGCTCGAGCATACCGGCCGCCGTGTACCAATCCATTCCCGACTTCGGATCGACGAGATTGTTGAGCGCCATCACGTCGCGCGCGGCGATGAGATTGCGCGCCATTCTGCCGATGTAAGAGGTCTGAATTACAAGACCCTTGGGCAGTTCACGCTCGTAGGTGAAATTCCACGAGTAATTGATTGGCGCCCTGATGGCGGAGTCCAGCGTCGATTCGATACGCGCTGACTGGAACGCCGGATTGCTGTTGAAAGGTTGTGTACGCGGGAAACTGATATTTCCCGGTGTACTAATGTTCGGCAACGTTCTGATGCTTTGATTCAGGCCGGTGAAAAGCGGCGCCAGACTGTCAAAGAAGTCATACGTGTTAGCCGAAATGCCATCACTCGACGAGAAACCGAGCGTGTTGTTCAAGTCGAAGCTGACGGCAAGTTGCTGGCCGTAGTAGTCGTTGGTGATCGCGAAGCCACCACGAAATACCGACTGGTGGTTTCTGCCGAAGATCTTGCCCAGGAATCCATCTCCGAAAGAGGGAGACCAGGCGACGGCTACGCGCGGCTGGAAGTTGTTCTTGTCCCATGAATAGAGCGGCGCCGCATTGTTTGCCGGGCCGGAAAGAACAAGTGTTAGCGGCTGCACGAAGTTTTCGCCGCGTGCTGCTGCGGCCTGGCGCAACTCAAACACTTCCGAAAGCGGAATGTCGGTCCTGACTTCAAAACCGTTCTTCTCATAGACCGGTCTGCTGAGTGTGTAACGCATTCCGTAAGTGAGCGTCAGGTTTGGCGTGATCTTCCAGGAATCCTGACCGTACCAGTCGTACTCCTGAGTCGCAAACTCGCGCTCGCTGGGAGTACCAATGTCCTGCAGATTGCCATCGTGATCGAAGATGAAGTTTCCCGAATACTGGGAGAATCTTCCAATGATGGCCGTCACCGCGTTCTGCACGCCAACAGCCGAACCCTGAATCGGGAACACGTCGTCGATCGGGTTGGAGATACTCGAACCGCCACCCAGGAAGAACGACGGATTCGTGATCGCATCGTCGTAAGAGTTGGCGAACGAAACTCGTTTGTTGGAGATAGAACGCAAGTTCGTACCGAAAGCAATAGTGTGATTTCCCTTCACCCACGACAAGTCGTCGGTGAAGTTGTGTACCGGCGTGATGCGCGTCAGCGTTCGGCTGAACTGGAACGGCGAGAACACAAACCGGAAACTGATCGAGTTTGCCGCCGAGTCGCCCTGCTGGCTGAATGCTTCACGCGTGTAACCATAACGGAAGGTATTGACGACGTTGTTGGTTATGGTCCACGTGTGACCAGCGGCGATGCCCATCGGGTGCGACCAGATGTTCGGCGCCGGAGTATCGGGGAATTGTCGTTCGCGCGTGATCACGTCGTAAATCACGCTGGTTCGGAGGAACGCCTGCTGCTTACTGGTTAGATTGAAATCAAACTTGGCAGTGTGGGAATTACGTTTGACCGGAGTCGGCGCGTTGAAACGGAACCCGGCAGTATTAAATTGGTCACCAATAGTGAAGTCGTTGGCCGGGTACTTCGCTGCGGCTTGGGCCAGGAACGAAATCGCGGCCGGGTTCGTGCCCACTTCGGGAAAGATGTCGGCGATGTTTGCGGGTGTCAAAGTGGTTACGCCGCCTTCGGGATTGCGGTAACGAACCAAACCCTGACCGAGACTCGCCAAGGGAACATTGCGTACAACTGAAACCGATCGTTGAATCCGATCGCCTTCAAAGCTGTAGAAGAAGAAGGCGCGATCTTTGACGATTGGACCACCAAGCGAACCGCCGAAGGTGTGTCTGATTAGCGGCGCTCGGGAAACACCAGCAGCGTTGTTGAAGAAATCGTTCGCCTGGAAAGCCGAGGTTCGATAAAACTCAAACGCGCTTCCGTGCCAATCATTGGTGCCACCCTTGGTTACGAGTGAGACCTGCGCGCCGGCCGAACGTCCTTGATTCGCGTTGGGGTTCGTCGTTTGCACGCGAAACTCTTCAATCGCGTCAGCGTTCAGCCGCAACACAGTTCCGTTTGACGGCGTCAGGTTGTCGATCGCGGTTCCATTTGCCGGGTCGGCGGTGCCGCTGGTAACGGAATTCGTTTGCGCTTCGTTAATGTCCACACCGTCGAGTGTGACGTTGGTTTGGTCCGCGCGTGCGCCGGCCACGTAACCATCGCGGGTCGCTGCGGTCTGGAGCGTCAGCAGGTTAGGAACACTGCGCGCTTCCAACGGCAACTGCGTGATCTGTTTGTTCACGAAGTTCGTTCCGAGCGTACCGTCCTCGCGATTCACCAGCAGTTCGGCGGAGCTGGTGGAAACGGTGACTGACTCGGAGACGTTACCGATCTCGAGTTGAACGTCCAGCGTTACGGGACTCGCAATCAGGGCGTGGATGTCAGTGACGACACCTTTCTTGAAGCCGCCCGCTTCGACTTCGAGCCGATAGTCGCCAACTTGCACGGCTTCGAACCCAAAAATGCCCTCTTCCGAGGTGGTGGTAGAACGCTCGGCGGCGGTGCCCACGCTAATCAACTTCACGTTAGCACCTGCCACGACGTTACCTTGGGGATCCTTAACTGTACCGCGAACTGTGGAAGTTCCACCCTGTGCAAACGCCGTCAGGGCAAAGACCCCGACCAGTAGAGCGGCGCTGAGAAATCGGGCGGCACTTCTCAAGGAAATTCTTGTTTTCATTGAGTCCTCCGATGCAATTTATTCTGCGGATCCGGACCTGGAAGGGCTGTGTCACTAGATCCGAAAAAAGATGAGAGGCGGATTAACCGTGAAAAACTAGTCGATGCGTCCAGTTTCTTGCAGAAACTATTCCGCGACGGTGCAGTGAATACTCCACCACAAAACACTCGCTTTTTCAGGTTCGGGTCAAGACCAATAAGGTTTTGTGAGGCAGAGTATATCCAAAATCTTGGTAGGGTCTATAGAAATTCGGAGCACTTAGCAACGGAGCGCGGGCGGCTCGCCCGCACTGGTATCGTTCTCTGCGGGCAAGCCGCCCGCGCTCCGTTATCTCTTGGCGAGTC
>DATELP010000197.1:0-4893 GCA_035276425.1 Pyrinomonadaceae bacterium | reverse complement strand
GAATTTTGGCGGCGAAGGCGTCGCGTACCGGGACGATCGGTTTCCTCGGCGGTATGGACATCGGACTCATTCATCGTTTCGCCAAAGGCTACGAAGAAGGTGCGAAATCGGTTAACCCGAACATTCGCGTGATTGAGAACTACGTAGGTATTACTGACGGCGCCTGGAACAATCCGGGCAAGGGTAAGGAACTCTCGTTGGCCCAGATCGGCAAAGGCGCCGACGTGATCTTCACCGCTGCTGGTAATTCCGGTCTCGGCGTGTTTGACGCCGTCGAGCAGCAGGGAAAACAGAACGGGCGCGCGACGCATTTCGTCATCGGCGTCGATTCCAATCAAAACATGGTGAAGCCGGGCTACGTGCTCACGAGCATGGTGAAGCGCGTCGACAATGCCGTGTACGACATCGTTAAGGACGTCGTGAATCATCGTTTCGAACCGGGCCTGCACGTTTTCGGCCTGGACAAAGACGGCGTGGGCTACGCGATGGACCAGTACAACCAGGACCTCGTCTCGCCCGAGGCGATTCAGGAAGCCGAAGCCGCGAAAAAGAAGATCATTGAGGGTGAGATTAAAGTGACGGACGCGATAGGTACTTAAAGCAGATCTTTGATCTTTGTTCTTGGAACTTTGTATGCCCTACCTCACGGAGCATGATGAAGACGAACTTCGAAACGTTGCGAGTGTATCGACTCGCTGAAGAGCTGGCAGATCATATTTGGAAGATAGTTGTAAGGTGGGATTACTTCGCGAAGTCAACTGTAGGACAGCAAATCGTAGACGCCGTTGACAGTGTGGGATCGAATATCGCTGAAGGGACAGGAAGAGGAAGCCTTCAGGACAATCGGCGGTTTGTTAAAATCGCGCGTGGGTCTCTTTACGAAACTAAGCATTGGCTACGAAGAGCGTACCAGAGGAAGTTGCTAACCGAACGGGAGATTCACGACCTAAAACCGATAATGGATGAACTCTTACCCACTCTAAATGCTTACTTCCGAGCACTCAACCAAGCTGTCGAAGCGAGCGAAACAAAGAACAAAGTACAAAGAACAAAGCTCAAAACGCACTGAATGCTCGAACTCCGCGATATAACAAAACGCTTCGGCGATGTACTGGCTAACGATCGCGTCAACATCGTCGTTAAGCCCGGAACAATCCATGCCATCGTAGGTGAGAATGGCGCCGGTAAGTCGACGGCGATGCGCATCGCTTACGGGTTTTACACGCCCGACAGCGGCGAGATCGTCGTAGACGGTCAGGCGCGCGATATCAAGTCGCCGCACGACGCGATCGCGCTCGGCATCGGTATGGTCCACCAGCACTTCATGCTGGTCGAGACGATGACCGTGGCGGAAAACATCGTGCTCGGCGCCGAACCCGGGAGTGCGTTCGCGCTCGATCTGAAAAGCGCCGCCGCACAGATCCGGCAACTCTCCGAAGAGTTCAAACTCGCCGTCAATCCCAACGAACCAGTCGAACATCTTTCGGTAGGCCAGCAACAACGTGTCGAACTGTTGAAGGCGTTGTATCGTCACGCGAAGCTGTTAATTCTCGACGAACCAACCGCCGTACTGACGCCGCTGGAAGTGGAAGAATTTTTCGGCATCCTGCGCCGCATGCGCGAGCAGGGCAAGACCGTGATCATCATCACTCACAAACTCTCCGAAGTGCTGGCGATCTCGGATGAAGTCACGGTGATGCGCGACGGCAAGGTCGTTGGCGGCGTGCAAACGAAAGACACGAACGCCGCGGAACTCGCACGCATGATGGTCGGGCGCGAAGTGCTGTTGCGTGTTGAGAAACCGGAGCCGCACATTGGCGGTCCCGCATTGGAAGTACGAAATCTGTCGGTGCTGACTGCGAGAGGCGCCAAGGCGGTCGACAATGTGAGTTTTGAAGTTCGCAGCGGCGAGATCGTCGGCATCGCAGGCGTCGAAGGAAATGGCCAGACCGAGTTGATTGAGGCGCTCGCTGGGCTCGTCGAACCGGCGCAGATAACAGGCGAGATCCGGGCGAGCGGAAGAAACATCAACAGTCTCGGCGCACGCGTGCGGCGCGAACTCGGCATCGCACACATCCCGGAAGACCGGCACCGCCGCGGGCTGTTGCTCGACTTTAGCCTCGCGGAGAACTCAATTCTCGGCGTTCATTACCGCCCGCCGATCACGGAGTATGCCGGTAACATGTTCCTCGACGAGAACGCGATCCAGCACCGCGCGACCGAGATCATCGAAGGCTTCGACGTTCGCCCGCGCAACGCCGCTCTGCCCGCGCGTGCGCTTTCAGGCGGCAATCAGCAGAAGCTGATCATCGGCCGCGAGTATCACGTGAATCCGAAAGTGCTACTCGTCTCGCAGCCGACGCGCGGCGTTGATATCGGCGCGATTGAGTTTATTCATAGGCAGTTGGTGGGCCTGCGCGATCAGGGTTGTGCGGTCCTGCTGGTTTCGGCGGAGTTGGAAGAAGTGACGAGTCTTTCCGATCGACTGTTGATTATTCACGACGGTCGTATTGCGGGTGAAGTAGATCCAGAGGTGGCGACGTTAGAGGAGATTGGGTTGTTGATGACCCGAGGGCATTGAGCTTGGAGCTTTGTTCTTTGTTCTTAGTTCTTCGTCCTTTGTGTTTTGTAGATCTTCTGGATGCGCGGAACCAGCCAAAACACCAACTGGCAAGCGAACAAAGTACAAAGTACAAAGTACAAAGTTCAAAGTACAAAGAACAAAGTACAAAGTTCACCTGACACACAAATGACCAAACTCGCGCGTGAACTTCTTTTCCCGCTAATCGCCGTCGTTGCGGCTTTCATTGTCGGCGGCATTCTCATCTTGCTCGTCGGCGACAATCCTATCGTTGCGTATCGACTATTGCTCGGCAGCGCGCTCTCGTGGCCTGACGGAATCGGTTACACGCTCTTTCATGCGACGCCGTTGATCTTCACTGGACTCGCCGTGCTCGTCGGGTTTCGTTGTGGTCTCTTCAACATCGGCGCGGAAGGTCAACTCTACATCGCGGCGTTTGCGACCGCGTGGGTCGGAATCGAACTCGCGAACTGGTCCGCGTGGATACTCATTCCGCTGTGCTTTGCGGCGGCGATTTTGAGCGGCGCGGTTTGGGGCGCGATTCCCGGTGTGCTGAAAGCGCGTTTTGGTTCGCACGAAGTCATCAACACGATCATGTTGAACTTCGTCGCGGTCGCGCTCGTCAGTTACTTCACTCAGTATCATTACAAAGTTCCCGGCGATCCGATTCTGCAAACCCGGGAGATAGGTTGGGGCGCGCACATTGCTCGTCTCGGCAAATTTATCCCCGGTTTTCCGGAACGTATTCCGCTGAACATCGCTTTCCTGCTCGCACTGCTTTGCTGTCTTTTGGTCTATCTCTTTTTGTGGCGTACGAAGTGGGGCTACGAAATACGCGCGACCGGCAGCAATCCTACCGCGGCTGAGTACGGCGGTATTTCGATTCGCAAACAGATCATTCTGGCGATGGCTGTTTCCGGCGCACTCGCCGGCATGGTTGGCATTAACGAGGTGATGGGTTATCGGTATCGTTATTACGACGGTTTCTCCGATAACTACGGTTTCACTGGCATCGCCGTCGCATTGCTCGGCCGCAATCATCCGGTCGGCGTGATCTTTGCGGCGTTGCTGTTTGCGATGTTGCAGCATGGCGGCATTTACGTCGACGGCTTTTCCGAGCACGTGACGAAAGACATCGTGCAGGTGTTGCAGGGAATCATCATTCTTTTCGTCGCCGCCGAAGCATTCTTTAAATGGCTTGTGGGCCGAGGCGCGGGATCGGTGCATCGCTTGAGGGCTAACTGAATGAGAGACATCTTCACGCTTTCTTTAATCGCCTCCACGATCCGACTCGCGACACCGCTCGTACTCGCCGCGCTTGGTGGACTGTTCTCCGAACGATCGGGCGTCATCAACATCGCGCTCGAGGGAAAGATGCTGGCAGGTGCATTCACCGCCGCGGCTGTTACTTACGCTGCTGATTCGAAATTGGGAATGGGTAACGCTAGTCCGTGGATTGGTTTGCTCGCAGGACTAATGGCCGGACTCTTCATCGCTGTGATCTATGCGGTGAGTTGTATCAAGTTCAAGGCGGACCAGGTTGTCAGCGGCGCGGCCATCAACATCCTGATGCTCGGCATACCGGGTTTTCTCAGTGGCGCATTCTTTCTTTCGTCAGGTTCGACTCCGCAGATTCCCAAAGATCACTTGCTCCCGCAGTCGCCGGTGGTAGTCGCGATCGCGATTCTCGTCCTTGTAGCTGTCATTTGGTATGTGATGTATAAAACTCCCTTCGGACTGCGATTGCGATCTGTTGGCGAGAAACCCGAAGCCGCTGATGCTGCGGGTGTGAGTGTCGCCAGGTTGCGATACTCGGGCGTGTTGCTCGCCGGTATTCTTGCGGGCGTCGGCGGTGCGTACTTATCGATCGGACAGTCGTCACTGTTCACCAGAAACATGACTGCCGGGCGCGGATTCATCGCGCTGGCGGCGTTGATTTTTGGTAAGTGGCGTCCGGTGCAGACAATGCTTGCGTGTCTGTTGTTTGGTTTCACTGAGGCGGTTTCGATTCAGATGCAAGGCGCGGTAAAGTTACCTTCGGGTGAAGACATTCCGGTGCAATTCATTCAAATGGTGCCTTACGTCTTGACCATCGTGGTGCTCGCGGGGTTTATTGGATCGTCGCGGCCCCCGCGTGCTTTGGGAATACCTTACCAGAAAGAGAAGTAGCACATGGTCATGGCTGAGCAAGTGGCAGGAACAGGTCTTTACGAACGAGCTGAACATGCCGCACGAATAGTTCGCGCGCGCACCAAACTGGAACCACGGATTGCGATCGTCCTCGGCAGCGGCCTGGGCGGTTTTGCCGACGA
>DATELP010000196.1:0-3552 GCA_035276425.1 Pyrinomonadaceae bacterium | reverse complement strand
CGATCGGCGTGACCGTCACGCCTAATCCGGTCAACACCGTCGATACGAACGGCGCCACGATTCAGGGGCGCGTCGGCCAGATCTTTCGTCCTTCCGATCATCGTGCGTACGCCGGCAACCTGATTCCGGCCGGCAGTTTCGATGCGGTGAGTGCGCTGCTGTTGCAACGATATCCGTCACCGACATCTGCCGGCGCGGCGAATAACTTCACGCGCGTCGGCAACGAGAGCGACGATCAGGATCAGTTTGACGTGCGGCTGGACCATCGCTTCTCGACGCGAGACCAGATCTTCGGCCGCTTCTCTTACGCGAAAGACATCACCGCGCCCGTCACACCTCTGCCCGACGGCAGCGGCAACATTACCACCGGCGTGACCGGACTCACCGATACCCGTGTGCAATCTTTTGCCGCAAACTATGCGCACGTCTTCACACCCTCACTACTGAACGAACTGCGCCTCGGCTACACGCGGCGTTCGATCGATCGCCAGGCGACAACGCTCGACTCAGCGCCGTCAGTGGATTTGCACTTACCCGGCATCCCGACCAACGGCGCGTTTGAAAACACGCTGCCGACGTTCCTGATTGCGGGGCTGCAACAACTTGGACCATCCGCGAACGCGGCCTCGGACTTTCGCACCGATGTGACGCAGGTCTTCGACGCCGTTTCGATTCAACACGGACGCCACTCGATCAAGGCCGGACTCGACTTCCGCTGGGAGCGGCTCGACGTGATTCAGCCGCCTTCGCCGACCGGCAGTTTTAGTTTCAGCACGTTGTTTACAAACTCACAGGCGCTTCCCGGTTTTGGCTCGGCGCTCGCAAGCTTCACCGGCAACGCGCTCGCGAGCTTTCTCCTCGGCCAGGTGCAAACGTTCTCGATTGACCTGCAAGAGAAGGTGCTGCGGCCGCGCGCGAAGTCGCAGGAGTTTTTCGTCCAGGACGATTTCAAAGTCTCGCCGCGGCTCACGATCAACGGCGGTCTTCGCTACACGTTGAACTACCCCTCGACCGACGCGGACGATCAGGGTGCGGTCTTCAATCTCGCGATGCAGCAACTGGATTATCTCGGGCAGAACAGTTTCACCCGTGCCGCGCGAAGATTGCACAAGCTCGATCTTGGACCACGGCTTGGTATCGCTTATCGGTTGAAGAATCGCACGGTGGTGCGCGCGGGCTACGGCCTGATCTGGATCGAGATGGCCGGCATCACCACGCCGTTCACAACGCCGCAGTTTCCGTTCATTCAAACTGTCTCGCAGCGCACGCTCGATAACGTCAATCCCGCGTTCGTGCTTTCTGCTGGCCCAACAGTCGCACCGATTCCTTTGACTCCCGATGCGGGGCTGGGCCAGGGCGTGTTTACGGTGGATCGAGATCTCGGCAGCGGTTACGCGCAGCAGTGGAACTTCGCGGTGCAGCGCGGGCTGACGCGAAACATGGTGCTCGAGGTGGCGTACGCGGGTTCGAAGATCACGCACGTCGGCATACCGGATACGAACATCAATCAGTTGACCGTGGAGCAACTGGCGCTCGGTCCGGCGTTGTTGCAGAGCGTGCCGAATCCGTTCTTCGGACAGATCCCGCGCTCGTCGAGTCTTGGCGATCCGACGATCCCTCTGGCGCAACTCTTGAAGCCGTTTCCGCGGTTCACTGCCGTTGATTTCTATCGCAACAACGTCGGCAACACGAACTACAACGCGTTGCAGTTGAAGCTGGAGCAGCGTTTCTCGCGCGGGCTTTCGTTCCTGTTGAGTTACACGCGCTCGAAATTGATCGATGAGGCGTCGTCGGTGTTTGACGCGTCGATCTTGACTGGTCCGATCGCAAACTTTCCGGTGGCGGACAGTTTCAATCGCAAGCTGGAGCGCGACGTTTCTACCGGCGACATGCCGAACGTGTTCGTCGCGAGCATTGTTTATGGCTTGCCACTCAGAGGCGCAATACTGGGCGGATGGGAAGTTACAGGGATTGTGACACTACAGTCAGGATTGCCGCTGGCCGTTACGCAAGCGACGAACTTCAACGCCTTTGCCGGGTTCGGGACGCAGCGCCCTAACCTCGTCGCGGATCCATCACTTTCTTCAACGGAACGCACCACCGCGCGCTTCTTCAACACCGCGGCCTTCACGGTCGCGCCGCAATTCACGCTCGGCAACAGCTCGCGTAACCCGGTGCGTGGTCCAGCTTACCGCAACGCCGACCTCGCTTTAATCAAACGCCTCTACTTCACCGAAAATATTAATCTCGAATTCCGCACCGAAGTCTTCAACCTGACAAACACGCCACCGCTCGGCGCCCCCAACGTGGTCCTCGGCTCCGCCGGTTTCGGCTCCATCACCTCCGCTGGCGACCCCCGCGTGCTCCAGTTTGGGTTGAAATTGAACTTCTAATCTCTCACTTCGACCTTAATGACATCAGAATCTGTAATAATGATGGGCTCGGGCTTGACGGGACATTGTTCACTAGCCAAGTGGCTCAATTTACATAATTCGCCTAACACGGAATGCATGTATGGTAACCCGTCTTTCGCTGAAGATTCGCCGCGTGCAGCTTTCGTAAACGCCTCAGACAAGACTTGGAATGTATCGAAGATGGCGCCGCTCGTTCTTTTTGCAAAAATCTCTTGGGGTGACCCGGGGATCGGACAAAGGACGCGCGGTAAGTGGTGGTCACCCGAAATTATAATTTCGTCTTCGACCGCAAATCCTGTCGATTCGCCGTGCGCCAGAGGAGCTGAATGCATTATGAGGTCCCTATAGTCACCTAACTCTTTCAGCCAACCGTCGTCCGCAGTTGCCATCTTTAAGGACAACGTTAGAGGATCGGTTTGCTCTATGTGACGCAAGACAAACCTTTTCAAACTACCAAGCGTGGTGAGTTTCTTGACTGGTTCACCAGTATCGGTCACATAGATGAAAAATGCGGCGAACTCAGCAAGATAATCACGGAGAATGCAGGCGTCCACAAGAAACGATTGCATCGCCGAGTAGGCGAGCCAGCTAAATCCATTCTTAAACTGCCTGCCGACCTTAAAGTGATCCCATCGACAAGAGAGCAACAGATTTTTATAAGCTTCAGAAACATCTCTCACTCTCCAGTGACAAACGCTAAGTTGGTGGGCAACCCGACTGGCAATGTCCCATAGCCTGCCTTTTTTTCGGGTGAAAGCAGCGTGAGCAATCTGCCGCCAAATTTGGATCGTGTCTTCGCAGGGCCAACCGCGAATTGGCGAGTGATGAGTTCGCCATTGGGGTGGCGACTGCCCTTCAGTCTCAAACCTGCTCGTGTAAAAGTCGACACCGACTATCGATAACCCAGAAGACTCGAGTTCGGCAAAAGTGCCTCCAAATGACCGGGAATTCATTTGAAGAAATTTACCATCCAGTGTCTTTGGTTCGAAGTGAACGCCGGGTGTGAACCAGTTGATCGCTCGTAATCCCCCACTGAAGTGGAAGACTCGGCCAGTTGTCCATTCTTTCCTAGGCTCCGCCATAGATAAGGGCACTCCTTGGCTTGGTTTCGCGGCTACGGATTAAACCGATACCCAAT